>JBJEAV010000375.1:0-1658 GCA_051869395.1 Prevotella sp. | reverse complement strand
GGTGTCAAAGTGTCAGGTGTCAAAGGTGTCAAACTGTATTGTCTGACACCTCATTTTAGCTCTGCCATTATCCTGCCCAAGGTCGTGTCGCAATATGTTTTGAACATATTTAGCTTTACAGACACATATTCGGGCAAGCTCTGAAGGAACTCCAAGTCGAACACTAAGCGTGGGTCTTTGTCGTCAGAATCCTTGTGTACCTCAGCCTTCGAACCAATGCGCGCAATGCGTATGAGATAAAGGTCGCGCACGCCCTTTCCCTTGATATACGGCATGAAATAATACAACTTGTTCAAGGCGACTGTCGAGGGAAACGACTTCGTCTTGCCGGTATAGTATATCTTAGTTTGACTGCCATCAAGGAAATACTCAGTGTTGTCTGGCTTCACAAATCCTACCAGCAGACTCTTTGTCATCTCCAATTTGAATTGTTTCTTTGGAGCATTCACCTTCAATTCCGTATTAAATTCGGCAAACAAGTCGAAACTGAGCCTTGGTTGTGCATCACGCTTCAAGTCAAGAGGTCGTGTGGAAACAGGCTCCTTTTCGTATATAAAACGATAAAGGCTCTTGCCTATATTCTGCACTACACCACACACAAGGGCATTGCCCATAAGGAAAGCCCTGCGCCCGTCGCTCACGTCGGGATGCATGGTATGGTTGTCGGGAAACATATTCAGCCTTTCAAGTTCGATGGGAATAAGTCTGCGATAACGCCCCGATGGAGTCAACACCACATGTTTGAAGCGGGAAGCGGCAGAGCCTCCTTCGCCAGTGATAATCGTTCTTGAAGGGCGGTCGAGGTAGTCGGGGAATGCCATACCGCCTTCAGAGAATGTATATTTGAATCCCTCTTTTGATGTGCGTTCTATCTTCTTTGCCCCCTTTTCGTATTGCCACTTCGCAACTTCATCTTCGGGGATGAAGAACTCTTCGGGCACAAGTTCCTCATCCACAAGATTACCCCCGAGAGTCATTCGGGTTCCATCATATACAGGAATGGTGTCAATCGAATATACATATCGGGAACGCATAATTCCGGCATCACCAAAAGGACTGTCCTTATGCCCTTTGTTAAAGCCATCGGACACCTCACGGATGGTGCCTTCTATATCAAATTTGGAAACTGTACCTTCTTTGCACTCAAACGGGAAAGCCTTTGCCATCACTCCGTCGTAAACAACCCACTTGTCCAAATCTGCTATCTTGCCTGCAACGACAGAGCCGTCACGATAACCTACGATATACGTTCTTCTGCGTCGCTGCGGCATACCATAATCAGCTGCATTAATTACTCGCCACTCAACCGTATATCCTAAATCAGACAGTGAGGCAAGGATAATTGCAAAATCCCTTCCTCGCTGCTTTGCCGGCGAACCAAGCAGTCGGTCAACATTCTCGAAGAATATATAGTTCGGTCTGTTTTCTCCCTTTTCATCAAGGATACGGTATATCTGCCACCAAAGCACACCTTTCTTACCCTCAATGCCGCCAGAGCGACTCAATGTAGAAGCCACGGAGTAGTCCTGGCATGGAAATCCTCCAACCAAGAGGTCATGGTCGGGAATATCCTTTGTCGGCACAAGGTTGATGTCCTGATTGGAATGTCCCTTTGAGCCAAAACGCGCCCTATAGACCAACGATGCGTCCTGATGCAC
>JBJEAV010000374.1:0-1660 GCA_051869395.1 Prevotella sp. | reverse complement strand
CCTTCAGTCCTTCGAGCGGCGATATGTCATACTTCGTCTTCAGCTCCGAAGAACCACCGCCCTGACTCATATTGCGCACCGCATTGTCGCCGACAACGAGTATGCGGCCATAACGAGAAGCATCAAGCGGCAACACACTTTCATTCTTTAATTCTTTAATTTTTTCATTCTTCAATAACACAATCCCCTCCTCTCCCACTCTTCGGCAAGCCTCATAGTGGTCGTCAGTACACAGTTTTCCGCGCACTTTCTTCGGGTTCATTCCCGTGCGGAATATCAGTCGCAACACGCGTGCTGCCTTATCGTTGAGCACGTCCATCGACACCTTGCCCTCGCGCACAAGTTGCTCAAACGGGTCGGCAAGGAAGTAGGTGTTATATCCCTGCGATTTGTCGGCGGTCATACCGTTGGTGAACGAACCCATCTCGATGTCCAGTCCTCCTGTGGCAGCCTCCCAAGTGTCGTGGCATCCGCCCCAGTCGCTGATTACCGCTCCGTCAAATCCCCAACGCTTCTTCAATATTCCGTTGAGGAGCGAGTCGTTCTGGCAGCAGTGTACGTTGAGCCACTTGTTGTATGAGCCCATCATCGACCACACCTTGGCCTCCTTCACACACTTCTCGAAGGCGGGAAGGTAAATCTCCTCCACGGCACGCTCAGAAACATTGACGTTCACCGTCATGCGGTTCACCTCGTGGTTGTTGAGGAAGAAGTGTTTCAGACAACAAGCCACTCCGTTCTTCTGTGCCGCAATGATATACGGCACAGCCATCTCGCCTGCGAGATAGGGGTCTTCACCCATATACTCGAAGCTGCGTCCGTTGAATGGGCAGCGTGCGATGGTAGTACCGGGGCCGAGCATCACGTCTTTCTTGCGATATGCAAACTCCTGGCTCACCTTGTCTCCGTAGAGGTAAGACAGTTCACGGTTCCATGTCGAGGCGAGACATGTCAGCGACGGGAATGCCGTGATGGAATCATTGGTCCAGTTGGCATAGTTCCATGAGTTCCACTCTATCTCCGCGCGGCATCCGTGAGGACCGTCGCTCATCGAGAGTTCGGGAATACCGAGTCGCGGCACTCCGGCAGATGTGAATTTACTCTGAGCGTGCAGCAATTGCACCTTCTCATGGATTGTCAACTTGGCAAGTGTCTCTTGCACTGCCTTCTCCACTGCGTCGCCATCCATGCAGGCTCCGCCGCCGCAGCCACCGCAATGCGAGGCCTTCGGCTGTGCCGCTGCCACCATCATTCCGGCAGCCAGCACCAATGTTGATAATAGTCTTTTCTTCATATAATTACATAAATTATTGTCCACTGATGTTATTTTTATCCACAGATTAGCACAGATTGTTTTTATTTATTCAAGAATTATCACAGATTTCTAAATATCAAAGATATTTTGATTGTCACAGCTTATCGGGGCGCAAGCATAATCTGTGATAATCTCTTCCATAATTTTTATCTGTGGAAATCTGTGGATACCACGATTTCAGAACCTTTAATCTGGTATCCCCGTGCCTTGAGCTTCACGTCGCCACCATCGGTGGCAACCACCACGAGGCACTTGCCGTTGAACGCCTTGCGCTTCGGCTCCTTGAACCTCTCCATCGAGATAGGATTGCCATTGTCAACACCTACAATCCTTCCGCCCTCAACC
>JBJEAV010000373.1:0-1664 GCA_051869395.1 Prevotella sp. | reverse complement strand
TCATTGGTTAACTGTTATGAATGTATGACTACAGTTGTCTTAATTTATTGACGAATACTATTGTTAATATATCTCTATATGGGCTTTGTTTTATGTTCCCCACTGCGGAATGTATGTTCCCCACTGCGGAACGTACATTCCGCAATGGAGAACGTATGTTCCGCAGTGCGGAACATAGAATAAACACGCTTTCGTTGTATATTATGGATAGCTATCGTTGTATATTTATATAGCTTATCCATAAAGATTTAGACAGCCTGTCTTGGCAATTTCACTTTGAGTATAATGAAATAGAGTACACCGGCTACCGTAAGGCATACTGGAAAGGCACTCCAGATGCCTACAAGACCGAAGCCGAAATAAATGCCTAACAGCCAACTTAGAGGAAGTGAAACAACGAAATAAGCAAAGAAAGCCGCCCACATGAGCAGACGCATCTCACCCAATCCGCGCAGTGCGTTGGCAATCGAACATTGGAAGGCATCACTTATCTGATACAGGATAAGCGGAATAACTGTAACTGCCACCAATTCGCCAACGAGCGGGTCGTTGGAGAACAGCGAACCTATGCTGTCGCGATACAGATATACGGGAACAGCCATCACCGAGGCTATGCCGATGATAATAAAGAAACCGCTCTTGGTGACATCCACTATGGCGCGCCATTCCTTCATGCCCGCAAAGTGGCTTACACGAATACTGATGGCAGTGGCAATGCCGAGATAGATGTTATAGAAGAACATCGAGACGGTAATCATAATCTGATGGGCGGCAAGCGGTTTGGCTCCCGTCCAGCCCACGAAGATAGCCACGAGCGAGAATGCTCCGCATTCGATAGTGGCCTGTATGGCTGAGGTCCATCCGAGCTTGTTTATCCGGGTGAATGTGGATTTTGTCTTGTCAGGGTCGGTCTTCATGGCTCCGTTGAGATAGACGCGGTATTTCTTTCCCATGAAGAAGATGAGACAGAACATGAGGGCAATGATTATTCGCGACACTGTGGTGGATATTCCCGCTCCGAGAAGTCCTAATTCGGGACATCCCCCAACACCGTAGATAAGCAGATAATTGCCTATGATATTAAGTATGTTGGAGAACACAAGCACATACATCGATATCTTGGTGGAGCCGATGGTGTCGAAGAACTGCTTCATCTGACATCCTATCACGGCAAAGGGGATGGAGATTATATTGACGATGAGATAAGGTCGCATCAGCGGCAGCAGTTCTTCGGGCTGGCCGAAGAAAGGCAGCGAGAAATAGAACGCCACGGCAAGGGCGGAGAGGATTAGCATGAGGATGATGTTAGCCCAAAGGCATGAGCGCATCACTGAGCCTGCCTGTTCGTTCTCGTTGCGTCCGATGAACGGGCCGGCTACGGGGGTGAGGGCGAAGTTGAAGCCTATGGCGAAGAGGATGAACAGGACAAAGATGCCGTTGATGAAACTGGCGGCGGCGAGTTCCATCGTTGAGTGGTGGCCTATCATGAGGGTGTCGGCGAAGTTGAGGACAAGGTTGCCTATTTGGCCTATTACTATCGGGGTGCCGAGCTTGATTAGGGTTTTGTAATGATGGGGCATATTATTTCCCTGTTACTATCTTCTTTATTTCGTTGAGCTTGTTGAGGGCTTCCACCGGGGTGAGGTTGTTGATGTCGAGACCGA
>JBJEAV010000372.1:0-1669 GCA_051869395.1 Prevotella sp. | reverse complement strand
CAGGGCGGATGCCTTGGCACTGAGAGCCGACGAAAGACGTGATAAGCTGCGAAAAGCTGCGGGGAGTGGCAAATACACAATGATCCGCAGATATCTGAATGGGGAAACCCACGTAAGAAGACCTTACGTACCGTATGCTGAATCCATAGGCATGCGGAGGGAACCCGGTGAACTGAAACATCTAAGTAGCCGGAGGAAGAGAAAACAAAAGTGATTCCGAAAGTAGCGGCGAGCGAAATCGGAAGAGCCCAAACCGTTATGCGTGCATAGCGGGGTTCGGACTGCAGAATTGATTCTTTAAGCCTAACAGAACGGTCCTGGGAAGACCGGCCAGAGAGGGTGAAAGCCCCGTACGTGAAAGGCAAAAAGACAAGGCAGGATCCAGAGTACTACGAGACACGAGAAACCTTGTAGGAATAAGCGGGGACCACCCCGTAAGGCTAAATACTACTCAGTGACCGATAGAGCACAGTACTGTGAAGGAAAGGTGAAAAGGACCCCGGGAGGGGAGTGAAAGAGAACCTGAAACCCTGTGTTTACAAGCTGTGGAAGTACTATAAATGTACAACCGCGTACTTTTTGTAGAACGGTCCGGCGAGTTGCGGTATCCGGCGAGGTTAAGTTCTTAAGGGACGGAGCCGAAGTGAAAGCAAGCGTTAAGAGCGCGGAAAAGTCAGATAACGCAGACCCGAAACCGGGTGATCTATCCATGTCCAGGTTGAAGTTGCCGTAAAAGGCAATGGAGGACCGGACCCACATCCGTTGAAAAGGGTGGGGATGAGGTGTGGATAGGGGAGAAATTCCAATCGAACCCGGAGATAGCTGGTTCTCCTCGAAATAGCTTTAGGGCTAGCCTCGTATTAATTTCACGGAGGTAGAGCACTGAATTTCCTAGGGGGCGTCAAAGTCTACCGAAGAATATCAAACTCCGAATGCCGGAAAGGAAGAGTACGGGAGTCAGACTGCACGAGATAAGTTGGGCAGTCAAAAGGGAAAGAGCCCAGACCTGCAGCTAAGGTCCCAAAGTGCGTGTTAAGTGGAAAAGGATGTGGGATTTCGAAGACAACTAGGATGTTGGCTCAGAAGCAGCCACACATTCAAAGAGTGCGTAATAGCTCACTAGTCGAGAGGTCCTGCGCCGAAAATGTCCGGGGCTGAAACACGACACCGAAGCTCAGGGATCGTACGGTAAGTATGATCGGTAGAGGAGCATTGCTGGCGCGGCGAAGCTGTACCGATAAGGAGCAGTGGAGTGCCAGGAAGAGAGAATGCCGGAATGAGTAGCGAGATGGAGGTGGGAATCCTCCAGGCCGAATATCCAAGGATTCCGGGGTAAAGCTGATCTGCCCCGGGTAAGTCGGGGCCTAAGGCGAGGCAGAGATGCGTAGCCGATGGACAACAGGTGGAGATTCCTGTACTGCATGGCAACAGAACTGTGGGGACGCATGCGGGAAGCGGGAGCCGGGAAAGGAGAGCCCGGTACAAGCACAGCAGGTGGTGCAAAGGCAAAACCGTGCACCAAGCCGAGGGTGTTATGTGGACCGAAAGGAAGTAGGGAAGCCCGTGATACGTGTGCCGAGAAAAGCCGCTATCGTTTACCATGTACCCGTACCATAAACCGACACAGGTGGATGAGGAGAGAATCCTAAGGCCGGCGGGAGAAGCATTG
>JBJEAV010000371.1:0-7863 GCA_051869395.1 Prevotella sp. | reverse complement strand
TGTGTTTAATATTAAAAAAGGGCCGCCGCTGCGACCCCAAAACCTTTGTTAACCTTAAATCTAATACTATGAAAAACACGATGCAAAATTACACGATTTTCTTTCAATTTGCAAACTTTACACCGTGTTTTTCTTATAAACTGTTATATTATTGATTTATGTCAACACACTATAGTTTCTTCGGGGTATATATGGCATCCCACCATGTGGAATCGTCCTTCAACCACTTCTGGAACCAAGCCATTATGGAGTCTATCCACTTCACCCTCTTCACCGGGTCCATGATGCCATGGTTCTCACCCTCCACCTCGATAAACGCAGTGGGCACACCGAGCAGACGGAGAGCGGTGTACATCTGTATGCTCTCGCCAACTGGCACGTTGGTGTCTGCCGTTCCGTGGGTGAACAGTATCGGTTTCTTTATCTTGTCGGCATTATAGAGCGGCGAGCGATCCACATACAGGTCCTTGCGTGTCCATGGATAACTATTGGCAGCCGATGTCTCGCTATACGAATATCCCCAATATCCCTCGCCCCAATAGCTGGTGTGGCTGGATATTCCCGCATGCGACACTCCGCAGGCAAAGGGATTGTCCTTTGTCATCATATACTGGGTCATGAATCCACCGTAGGATGCCGATATACATCCGATACGGTCGGCATCACACTGCGGCACGTCCTTCACAAACTGTCTCGTGGCGTCAATGATATCCTGTGCCGGACCCTCACCCATGGTGTTCACATGTCTCGAAGCCCACTCCTGTCCAAAGCCTGATGCTCCAGAGGGATTCACTGTGAATGAAATATATCCGAGGGCATTCCAATAGAACGAGGGATAATGCGAACCGTTGCCGTATCTGCGCGAAGTGGGCGAACAACCTCCGTAGTAATGTACAATAACGGGATATTTCTTCGCAGGGTCATAGTTTGCCGGCATACTGTAGAAACCTGTCACACGATAACCTCTTGGGGATTCGAAACTCCATGCCTTCACCTCACTTATGGCGAGTGAGGCCTGAAGCTCTGCATTGGGAGCTGCCACAAGCTCTGCCTTGGGCTTGGAGGCTGGAGAGGTGATGTTGTATATCTCATAAGGCACGTCAGCCGAAGAACCATGAACCATAATATTGCCGCCCTTGTCGGCTATGCTCAGTCCGCTGAGCACCTGCAGCGGCTGGCGCACCATAATAGAGCGCAGAGTCTTGGGGTCAAGACGGTAGAGACTCACACTGTCTCCGTTCTGAGCCGTATAATACAAGCACTTGTCGGCAAGAGAATATGCCATATCATCAATACATGTGGCATCGTCTGCCGTAAGCGGTGTCACCTTCTTGGTATTGGTGTCCATCACGTACAGATGGTAGTCATACATGCTTGGAGTGGCTCCTGCCGGCACCCTGTTGCCTATGCCTCCTAATGCCTCTGTGCTTGCCACAAAGAACACCTTGTCCTGGCCGCCACCATATATGGCATTGCCGATGAATCCGTCCTTGTCCACAAGTTTCACCGTCTGCATGGTCTCAAGGTCCAGGTCATAAAAGGTATGCCTTGTGGTTGGACGCTGGGTGAGCGAGTCGCTCGACACTGAGAACAAGACATGCTTGCCGTCGGGAGTGATGTCGCTTACAGATACCGGATGATATGTATATGTCAACTGCTGCACCATACCGGTGGCAAAGTCCAGGCGCGAGAATGAGTATCTCGTTCTCCATCCCGGTTGTCTGTCGTCGGGATGCACTATCTCGAACACTCCGTCTTCCTTCTTGGGTCCTTCCTGCGACTGCATCAGTATGGCGAAGGTCTCCGTTGGGGATATGGCATAATAATATGAATACATGTCATCAGCGAGCACTTTCTCGCTTCCCGTGGCAGGGTCAACCACCATCAGCCTTTTCTTCGACCCTTCCTCGGAGATATAGTAATACCTGTCAGACGACGGCATCCATGACGCACGCTCGTTCACCGCGCGCTTCTGCCCTGTCTTGAGGTCAACCAACTGTGCCTGTGAGCGGGTCTTGTTGGTGTCGTCAATCCATCGCCATCCCACAAGTGCCCATCTGCCCGAAGGTGACAACGAAGCCTTGTTGGTAATTCTCGTTGCCAACACATCCTTCATCATCAACGGATGATGCCCGCCATCCACTGCACTCAGAGCCTTCGAAGGCAGCGATACGGCAATGCCCGTACTGTCAGCCACAAACTTCAGACTCAGCGAATGATATCCAGGCTGAAGCGAAAGACTGCCGCCCTGCTCCACTCCGTCGGCATATAGTTTGTATTTCTTGGTGCCCTTGACATCCACCTTGAGGTCTTTCACGTAAGTGGATGCGCATACGTCGAAGCGCACAACATTGAGAGTAGCCGAATCGAGTTTCAAGCTGCCTATATCGACAAGCGGATTCTCTCCGGCAATATTCAGCGACAGTGGTGTATCAACCATCTTGTCGGCATCATAACGTGTCTGTTTGTTGTCAATACTGTCGAGCACAAGCGGTGATGTCGGTTTGAACGGTCCAGCATACCTCACCTTCTCGACCTTTAAGTCGGCAGCCCCGGCTGACGTTGCCAAGACCACTGGCATCATGGCAACCATTAGGAATCTGTTAAGTTTCATATACACCTTATTTAATATATATAATGTTGTTACCTTCGACTGCAAAGTTACACTATTTTGTCCAAGTGACCAAAACAAATTACACTTTTTGGACAATCTGACTGCAAAAAAGCAAAAAAACATAACGTTTCACGTCTTATTCCGAATATTTTTAGTACTTTTGCATCCGACAATAACCTTCAAGAGATGAAACCGAAGATAATTATTCCATACGTCGCGGTGGCAGTATGTGCCGCAGCCATCTGGGCATTCTTCCAGTTTGCCTATGAGTATTCTTTCTATTACAAGGAGCAGAACCAACTGTTCCTCATGTCGCGTGACTATATCGCCACATACCTCGACAGCGAGGCTTGGGCAGCCAACTTGGCAGGAGACTTCCTCACCCAGTTCTACTATTACACATATGCCGGTGCGGCTATCCTCACCGCCGTCATAACCCTCACGGGACTTCTGCTCACTTGCTTCATGCGGAAGGTTGGAGTTGGACGTTCTTTGGCTTTTGGCTGTGGCATTGTCATGATGGTCATCGCCGCCGTGCTCAACTTCGACATTGAATACCGCCTTGGTCGGATGCTGTCCATCACGGGACTGCTGTTCACACTTGTCATCATAGCTACTCCCAACTGGCGCAAGGCAATCAGCCGTTCGGTGCGCTCAGGCATTGCCGCAATACTTTCGCTTGCCTTTATTCCCGTGAGCCTGTGGATGTTCTGGCAATCCGACCTTGGTCGTTTCACGACTCCCAACATGGATGTGGAGAAATATCTTGAGATAGAAAGCCTATATCATTTCGGTCGCCACGACGAGATGCTCGCCAAGGTTATTGAGATGCCGAAGCCCACTCCCGAGGCATCGTTCTACTATTACCTTGTGATGGCGCAGCGTCGCCAACTGCCTGATGTTATCAACAAGATCAAGCCCGTGAACCTCGGCACGCTCTATGAGATAGGTCCTAAGTCACGCACTGTGGAAATTAAGATGGTGGCAGAACTGTATTTCGTCCTCGGAGACATGACCATGGCTGAGCGCGAGGCAATGCTCACCTGTGTGTTCTCACCCGACAACCGAAACGTGCGCATGATAAAGAGACTTGCCGAAACCAATCTCGTGGCTGGCGACTATCCTGCCGCCATGAAATACCTGCGCATACTCGACAAGACCATTGCCTACCGGCGATGGGCAGCAGCCAACCGCCCCACTGCCGACGGTCGTCTCCGCTCGTTGACTCTCAACGACAAGAGGCAGTATGCCATCAAGGACGACACACTGCGCACATCGGCAAACTGCCGACAGGTGCTCATCACCCTGCTCGAGGCAAATCCCCACAACCGCATAGCCCTCGACTATCTGCTCTGCACCGACTATATCGCCGGGGCGCGCGAACTGTTCATAGAGGACATAAACAAATTCTATATCCCCACTTACGGGCAACCGACGGAGGAGATGTATAGGGAGCTGTTAAAGAATTAAAATATTGAAAAATTGAAAAATTGAAAAATTATAAGAACTCATTTATGAGAAGGATTATATATTGGATGATGTTGCTGATTGTGGCAACTGGATGCGATGACAGGATGGAGGTAACGGCGGACTTGGACGCCCCTATCTATCCTGACTATCGCGACGTGACTATACCCGTGAACATAGCACCGCTGAACTTCCTCGTGCGCGACTCCCTGTGCCGCGATGTCAGGGTGTATGCCAACAATACGCTCTTGTGCGAACAAAGCGGCAATGAGGCTACATTCGATATCGACAAATGGCGACAACTGCTTGCCGATAATGTAGGAAAGAAAATCACCGTGTCGGTATGGGTTGGACAAAAGAACGAGTGGGTGGAATACAGACCGTTCACATGGACTGTTGTCGGAGACAGTATCGACCCTTGGCTCACCTACCGTCTCATCGAGCCTGACTATGAGGTGTTCAGCCGTCTGCAACTACAGGAGCGATGCCTGGAGGACTTCACCACTCGCAACTTCTGCGACTACAAGCGCGTTGGCAACCGCTGCATGAACTGCCACACCTTCAGCAGTCAGTCGCCCTCACTGTCTATGATGTATGTAAGGGGTGAGGGCGGCGGAGCCGTTCTCAACCGCAACGGTAAGTTATCACTTTTCGACATCAATGCCGACGGTATGGTTGGGGGCAGTGTGTATTTCGGATTCCATCCCGACGGACGGCATATAGTCTTCTCGGCTAATAAGATAATCCCCGCATTTCATGCTTCGGGCAGCAAGCGACTTGAGGTTTACGACACTGCGTCGGATGTATATGTGGCTGACTTAGACAAACGTTCCATCATCCGCTCACCACTTCTTGCCGACAGTCTATGGCTCGAGACATTCCCCACATTCTCGCCCGACGGCAAGTATATCTATTACTGCACAGCCCGCAACAACTTGTTGCGACGCGACTCTGCCGACCTTGCCTCTGCCGTGCGAGGATTGCAGTATGTGCTGTGCCGTGTTCCTTTTGATGCCTCCACCGAAACCATAGGCGAGAAGGCAGACACTCTGACTGCTGCATTGTCATCGGTATGTCATCCGAGGGTGTCTCCCGACGGTAGCCGTCTGCTCTATACCCAACAGGCTTACGGCACCTTCCCGATATGGCATCGCGAGGCTGACTTGCGGATGATAGACCTGAAGACAATGAAGGTTGACTCGCTGACAATAGTCAACAGTCCTCTCTCCGACACCTATCATTCGTGGAGCAGCAACAGCCGATGGTTTGTCTTCGCCAGCAAGCGCGACGACGGTCTCTATGGCAAGCCCTATTTCTGCTATGTTGACCGTCAGGGCAAGGCGCACAAGCCCTTCGTCCTGCCACAGGAATATCCCTCTTTCTACGACAATTTCCTGAAGTCGTTCAACGCTCCCGAACTGGGTCGCGGTTCCCTTCCCTTCAAGGCTGAGGATGTCGGCAAACTGTTCAATTCCAAGCCACAGCCGTTCAGGTTGCAATGATATAGATTAGGTAGCCCTGTAAGGGCGATATAGACCAGCACAGGGTGTCAACCCTGTGTATGATGCGTTGTTCTCTCCCCCTCCCTCCCGCCGTCGGCGGGAGGGAGGGGGAGAGAGATTATGAGGGTCTTAATGATAGGGCTTATGCCCTATCCTATGTTATGTCGCCCTTTCAGGGCTATAGGTCAGAGTCCTTAACTTCCTTAACTTCCTTAACTTCTTTAACATCCCTGTTCACCTAACTACAGTCTCCACCCTCTTGTCCGACAATATCTGTCGCGAGACCTCTCTACTGTCAAGTTCTACTGGGCGCGAGGTGAAGTCGGGGGTGTTGAATGAATATACCGAGTTGGCATAGTATTCCTGGGGATTCTTCTGAGGAAGGAGGAACGCCTTCGTGGGACGCCCCTCGTCGTCGATGCACGAAAGATAGAGATGACTGTATAGTCCGTCGATGCGGCGGGAAGTGAACACAAACCAGTGCGAACCGATGCTCCAGTTGTGGAAACTGTCGGCATCACCACTGTTGGCTGCCTTCAGGGGCTGCGCCTTCATCGTGCGCAGGTCGAGAAGCCACAAGTCGCTCTCCTTATGCCAAATAGAGAAATACCCATAGTCCATCTGCGTGAACATCAGATACCTTCCGTCGTATGACGGACGTGGCCACGTCACTGTCTTGCCCTGAGCCACCGCGTTATATATGGTATCCACCTTTGAACCGAAAGAACCCTTGTCCGGGTCGAAGGCTATGCTGCACAGATTATATTTCTCATCCTTGAATTGCAACGGATATTCCTGCTGCAAACAGGTGAGGTAATACAACGTGCGTCCGTCTGCCGAGAAGACAGGGGAGTTCTCAGAATACAATTTTGTTGACAACAGTGTGTCGAGTATCAACTGGTGTTTCTCTATATCATATACGAATACATCTGACGAAAGGTCGAACACCTCCACCCTCTCGTCCTTCACCACATGAAATCCCTGTCGCGTCTGATTAGTGGAAAAAGCGCAATACTTTCCCGAGGGATGCCAATAGGGATATACCATCGAGCCTTTTATGGAGTCGTTCTTAGCCTTGAGCAGTTCACACTTCCCGCCTGTCTTCACCAATGTAGCCCCATGGTCACCTCGGATATGGGAGACAAAACGTTCGGGATTGGTCTTGCACGACGTATGACAGTTGACACACATTCCCGGCACCTGCGTATTCTCGATTATAGCCCTTTCATCGAAGTTGTCAAGACGACGCTCATAAAGTCCCATGTGACTATACACCTCATATCCCGGAGCAATACGGCGATAGGTCAGTCCATAATCCTTCATGTCGTAATTGCTCACATACATATCAAAGTCACGATAACGTGTCCATGCTCCGTCCTTCTTACTGCAAACAGTGAATGTGAGTTTGCCGCCCTTATTACGTGCCACCATAGCATGCCAATCGTCAATATCGAAGTCGGCATATTCGCCCTGCACATGCATCTCGCCTCCCTTACTGCCCTTGACCACTACATCCACCTTATCCACATTCCCCTCCACACCGAAGTTCATCGGGGCAATCGTTGCAGGTATAGTCACTCCCACATAGTCGGGAAACAAAGTAGGCACCTTGTCCGAAGACACCGCATTATCCACCGTCTCCGTACATGACTGGAGAAATACGGATAACATCACTCCTAATATATAATAATGTATATATTTCATTTCTAATTTCTCATTTATATAATTCCCAATTCCCAATCAGATATTTCCACGTCGAGGAGCCCTGATACCTCTGCACCTCGGCAGGCGGCAACTTGCGTTGTCGGGCGTATGCCAATGCCACAGCCTCAACACAGGCTCGTGGTGTATATTTCTTTAATGTCTGCACATAACTGAAATACTCCATAAAAGTGGGCATATCCCGATTGAGCAGCGGATAGACGAGAAGATACTGCATCGCCATCATGTTCTCCTTATTGCGCATGAGCAACTGACCAATCATCTTATCCAGTTCCTTGTCGCTGAAAAGGAAATCATCCGCAAGGCGCACCTTCCTGAGATAGCCATACACATTATGCTCGTCGATAAGGCGCGGATTGTCTATCATCTCCAATCGTCTCTCTGCCCAATTGCGATAATAGATCGTTTTCTGCAACATTGCCAAGTATTTCCTTGCCACCTTATATTGTCCGTTAATGAGATTGGTTTCGGCAAGACGCTTTATCGCCCTTGCGCTCTTGTTATAGTTGGGCACCGACTCCATAGCCTCGAATGCATAACGCTGTGAGGTATTGACAA
>JBJEAV010000370.1:2766-7901 GCA_051869395.1 Prevotella sp. | reverse complement strand
ATTAAAGGATTAAAGTTGACTATATATATAATGAAAAGAATAGCTATACAGGGAGTGATAGGGTCGTTCCACGACATCGCTGCCCATCAATACTTCGAGGGGGAACAGTTGCAGCTGATATGCTGCGACACATTCGAGGACGTCTTCGAGAATGTGAGAAAAGACCCCACCGTGATTGCAATGACCGCAATCGAGAACACCATTGCGGGCAGCCTCTTGCACAACTACGAGTTGCTCCGCGATTCGGGACTCAGTGTAGTGGGGGAGCACAAGCTCCATATCTCCCACTGCATCTGTTGCTTGCCCGACGACGAGTGGGAGACCATCCAGGAGGTTCATTCCCATCCGGTGGCTCTCATGCAGTGCCGACAGTTCCTCTCCAAGCATCCCACAATCAAGGCTGTGGAAAGCGACGACACGGCAGGCTCGGCACAGTATATCGCCGAGAACAGCTATAAATGCCAGGGATGGGCCGCCATCTGCAGCAGCACTGCCGCAAGGCTCTACGGACTGAAGGTGCTCGAAGACCATATCGAGGACAACAAGCACAACTTCACACGCTTCCTCGTCTCCTGCAACCCCATGAAGGCCGACTTCCTCCGCCCATTGGAGAAAACCAACAAGTCGAGCCTCGTCTTCTCGCTCCCTCATGAGGAGGGTTCGCTCTCCCAGGTGCTCAGCATCCTCACTTTCTATAAGATAAATCTGACGAAGATACAGTCGCTGCCTATCATCGGGCATGAGTGGGAGTATCTGTTCTACGTGGATGTCACCTACGACAATCTCACTCGCTATCGCCAGAGTATCGACGCAATTATACCGCTTACAAAAGAACTTAAAATATTAGGAGAATATGTGTCCAAATAACATCAAACCGGCTGAGAGATTGTCTCTCGTCAGCGAATACTATTTCAGCAGAAAACTGAAGGAGGTGGCACAGATGAACGCCGAGGGCAAGGACATTATCAGTCTTGCCATCGGCAGCCCCGACATGCCACCGTCGGAGAAAACAATCCAGACATTGTGCGAGGTGGCGCGACGTCCCGACACCCACGGCTATCAGCCCACTATGGGTACTCCCGAACTGCGCAACGCCATGGCTGACTTCTATAAGCGATGGTATGGCGTGGAACTCGACCCCGCCAAGGAGATTCAGCCACTCATCGGTTCAAAGGAGGGCATACTGCATGTCACTCTCGCCTTCGTAAACCCCGGCGAGGAAGTGCTCGTGCCCAACCCCGGTTATCCCACCTACACCTCGCTGAGCAAGATCCTCGGTGCCAAGGTGGTCAACTACGACCTCATGGAGGACAACGGTTGGCAGCCTGATTTCGACCAGCTTGAGAGCATGGACCTCTCCAAGGTGAAGCTGATGTGGACCAACTATCCCAACATGCCCACAGGAGGCAATGCGCGCATCGAGACCTACGAGCGTCTCGTGGATTTCGCACGCCGCCATAACATCGTGGTGGTCAACGACAATCCCTATTCCTTCATCCTCAACGAGCAGCCCGTTTCGCTGTTGCAGGTGGAGGGCGCCAAGGACTGCTGCATCGAGTTCAACTCCATGTCCAAGAGTCATAACATGCCAGGATGGCGCGTCGGCATGTGTGCCACCAATCCAACCTTTATCTCGTGGATACTCAAGATCAAGAGCAATATCGACAGCGGCACGTTCCGAGGCATCCAGCTCGCCGCCGCAGCCGCCCTCACCAACGAGGCTGAGTGGCATCATGAGGCAAACATCGAGACCTACGCCCGCCGCCGCAAGTATGCCGAGCAGATAATGGATGTCCTCGGATGCACCTACGACCCCCGTCAGGTGGGAATGTTCCTGTGGGGCCGCATCCCCGACAGCTATTCCAACTGCGAGGAACTCACCGAGCGTGTGCTCCACGAGGCAAGGGTGTTCATCACCCCCGGATTCATCTTCGGCTCAAAGGGCGAAAGGTATATCCGCATCTCGCTCTGTGCAAAGGAAGATAAGATTCAGACAGCATTAGAAAGGATTGAAAAATTGAATAATTGAAAAATTGAAATATTATGGAATTAGAATTAGAAAAGCTTACGTTGCCCAGTGACAACGAGCGTCCGTTTGTGATAGCAGGACCATGCTCCGCCGAGACCGAGGAGCAAGTGATGACAACAGCCAAGGACTTGGCAGCCAAGGGGTGCCACATGTTCCGTGCAGGTGTATGGAAACCACGCACCAAGCCAGGTGGTTTCGAGGGTAATGGAGAGAAGGCTCTCCCATGGATGCAGCAGGTGAAGAAGGAGACAGGTATGCTCGTCGCCACCGAGGTAGCCACTCCCGAGCATGTCGAACTTGCACTGAAGTATGGCATCGACATCCTCTGGGTGGGTGCCCGCACCACCGCCAACCCATTCGCCATGCAGGCCCTTGCCGACTCGCTCAAGGGTATCGACGTGCCTGTATTCGTCAAGAACCCCGTCAATCCCGACCTCGAACTGTGGATTGGAGCCATGGAGCGCATCAATCAGGCCGGCATCAAGAAGATGGCTGCCATCCACCGCGGATTCTCAAGCTACGACAAGAAGATTTACCGCAACATGCCGATGTGGCAGATACCCATCGAGCTGCACCGCCGCATCCCCGACCTGCCCATCATCTGCGACCCCTCGCACATCGGAGGTCGCCGCGAACTGGTGGCTCCCCTCTGCCAGCAGGCCATGGACCTCGGTTTCGACGGACTCATCGTCGAGAGCCACTGCAATCCCGACTGCGCGTGGAGCGACGCCAAGCAGCAGGTCACTCCCGATGTCCTCGACTATATCCTCTCCCTGCTCGTGGTGCGCAGCGAGACCACAACCACCGAGAGCATCACCCAGCTGCGCCATCAGATTGACGAACTCGACAACCAGCTCATGGACCTTCTCTCCAAGCGTATGCGCGTATGCCGCGAAATCGGTCAGTACAAGAAGGAGCACAACATGACCATCCTACAGGCTGCCCGCTACAACGAGATACTCGAAAAGCGCGGTGCCCAGGGTGCCCTCTGCGGCATGGACAGCGAGTTCGTTGCCCAGGTGTTTGAGAAAATCCACGAGGAGAGTGTGCGCCAGCAGATGGAGATTATCAACAAGTAATATTACCTGAACGGTCAAGCCTGGGCGCGTTTAGCTATAGCCCTGTAAGGGCGACATAACATAGGATAGGGCATATGCCCTATCGTTTCGGACATCCCCTCCCTTACCCCCCCCTCCCGCCAAAGGCGGGAGGGGGGGAAAGAGAACAACATGCTATACCCAGGGTTTACACCCTGTGCTGATTTATGTCGCCCCTTCAGGGCTGCTGCGTCCGCGTTCAACCCTATAAATAAAAATTTGAATGCAATGAAAATTTTGATACTCGGTGCGGGGAAAATGGGAAGTTTCTTCCTTGACCTCCTTAGCTTTGACCACGAGACGGCGGTGTATGAGAAAGACCCCAAGAGAATGAGGTTCACTTATAACTGCCAGAGATTTACAACATTGGACGAGATAAAGGATTTCGCTCCCGAACTTGTCATCAATGCCGTCACGGTGAAATACACCATTCCGGCATTCAATGAGGTGTTGCCATATCTGCCAAAGGATTGCATCATCAGCGACATATCGTCGGTGAAGACCAACCTCAAGGAATTCTACGACTCCACAGGCTTCCGCTATGTCAGCACCCACCCAATGTTCGGACCCACATTCGCCAACCTCAACCAGCTACACGAGGAGAATGCCATCATCATCAGCGAGGGCGACTATATGGGACGCATCTTCTTCAAGGACCTCTACCAGCGTCTCGGTCTCAACATCTACGAATACACCTTCGAGGAGCACGACCGCACGGTGGCTTACTCACTGAGCATCCCCTTCGTCAGCACCTTCGTGTTTGCAGCCGTCATGAAGCATCAGGATGCCCCGGGCACCACCTTCAAGCGCCACATGCGCATTGCCAAGGGCGTGCTCAACGAGGACGACTACCTCCTCCAAGAGATACTCTTCAACCCCTACACCAGCGACCAGGTGGCACAGATTCGCGACGAGCTGAAGGAACTGCTCGACATCATCGACAACAAGGATGGCGACCGCATGAAACAGTATCTCACCAAGATACGCGACAATGTCAGACGGGATATTGAGATAACAAAGAATTGAAATATTGAAATATTGAAATATTGAAAAATTAAAATATTAAAGTTCTCATTGGCGCATATATATCATTTGGTGGCATTCCTGACAGTGGCTATATGGGGCACCACGTTTGTATGGACAAAGCTCTTGATTCTCAACGGACTGTCACCGGCGCAGATATTCACACTGCGCTTTATCATAGCCTACGTCATGCTGACGGGATTCTCGTTGTGGCGCGGACGCCATCGATGGTTTTCCGACAGTTGGCGCGACGAGCTGGCGATGTTGGGACTGGGGCTCACGGGCGGTTCGATGTATTTCCTCACCGAGAATGAGTCGCTCCGCTTCACCACAGCCACCAACACCTCGCTCATCGTCTGTTCCTGTCCGCTGTTTGCCATGCTCATCATCGCCCTGTTCTATAAGTCAGAGCGGTTCGGAGCGCGTCAGATAGTGGGTTCGGTGGTTGCCCTGGCAGGCATGGCGGTGGTGGTTCTCAATGGACATTTCATTCTCCATCTCTCCCCCTTGGGCGACACTCTCGCCTTCTCCGCCTGCCTCTGTTGGGCGTTATACACGTTGCTGATGAAGCCCGTGATGGGGCGTTATCCCGCAATGTTCATCACGCGCAAGGTGTTTTTCTATGGCATATTGACCATATTGCCTTATTACATCTTTGTTCCGGGCATGCCCTCGTTGGATGTTCTCCTGCGTCCCGCCGTGATGTGCAATCTCCTTTTCCTCGGCAGTGTGGCGTCGATGTTGTGCTATCTCACGTGGAGCTGGTGCATGAAAGGTCTTGGGGCAGTGGTCTGCACCAATTGGGTGTATGTCAACCCCATCACCACCATCATTGCCGCATGGCTCATCTTGGGTGAGCAGATAACCGCCTATTTCCTCATGGGCTCCGTCCTGATAATAGCAGGAATGTATCTCTCGTCGAAGAAATAAGCCCTGTAAGTCAAATAGCTATAGCCCTGTAAGTCAAATAGCTATAGCCCTGTAAG
>JBJEAV010000370.1:0-2666 GCA_051869395.1 Prevotella sp. | reverse complement strand
CCCTGTAAGTCAAATAGCTATAGCCCTGTAAGTCAAATAGCTATAGCCCTGTAAGTCAAATAGCTATAGCCCTGTAAGGGCGATAGCGGAGGCGGGCGAGGTAGCCCTGAAAGGGCGATATAGATTAGCACAGGGTGTAAACCCTGTGAATGGTGTATTTTTTCTCTTCTCTCCCCCTCCCTCCCGCCGACGGCGGGAGGGAGGGGGAGAGGGGGAAGAGGGCCGTAGCAATAGGGCTTACGCCCTATCCTGTGTTATGTCGCCCTTACAGGGCTATAGCTATATGGCCGTAGCAATAGGGCTTACGCCCTATCCTGTGTTATGTCGCCCTTACAGGGCTATAGCTATATGGCCGTGGCAATAGGGCTCACGCCAACTTTAATTTTTTAATTTTTCAATTTTTTAATTTTTTAATTTTAAAACAAATGTCAGCAGCAAAATGGATAGGCGGCATACTTGGATTTATGACCGCAGGACCACTCGGCGCATTGGCGGGAGTGGCATTAGGGGCATTGTTTGACAGTGGTCTCGACTCAGTGAACAACCCCGAAAACTCGGGCACCCGCACCTTCTCCGGCGCACGCACCGACGAGGAGCAGCGCAACAGCTTCATGTTCTCGCTGATGGTGCTCTCCTCCTACGTCATCAAGGCCGACGGCAAGGTGATGCACTCCGAGATGGAGATGGTGAGAAACTTCCTCCAGTCCAGCTTCGGGGTCGAAGCCCGCAACCAGGGCGAACAGATTCTCCTCCGCCTCTTCGAGGAGCAGAAGCGCCAGGGGCGCATACAATTCCAGAACACCGTGGCGCAATGCTGCGAGCAGATAGCCATGAACATGGAGTACGCCCAGCGTCTGCAGCTCGTCAGCTTCCTTTTGGCGATAGCCCAGGCCGACGGTCATGTCGATGCCACCGAGATCATGGCCATACGCTCGTGCGCCCAGTGGATGCGCATGCAGCCGGGGGATGTCGATTCCATGCTCAATCTCAAGGGCGACACCCTTGAGGATGCCTATAAGGTGTTGGGAGTATCACCCTCAGCCTCCGACGATGAGCTTCGCAAGGCCTACCGCCGCCTCGCCCTTGAGCATCATCCCGACCGCGTTGCCGCCCTTGGCGAGGACGTGCGCAAGGCAGCCGAGCAGAAGTTCCAGGAAATCAACGCCGCTAAGGACCGCATATGGAAGGCCCGCGGCTTGTAGCGAAAAACTCCCCGTAGTCCTTGCATCCCTCGGGCAGCCTGTGCCTCACTATGCACAGCCCCATGTCGTTTGCCATCCCCGCCAGGTCGCCCCACAGGCTCTCGCCCGCTGCGTCCTGGTCGGGGTAGGAGTGCAGTGTGGTGGTCTTAGGCAGCCTTTCCTTCAGCATCCTCTTGTCCTCCTCGGCCCATCGAAATGTCCCTTCCGATGCTCGAAATGCCCGTTTTCCTCACCACATCTGCCGAAATTCCCCTCTCATCCATCAGGAAGTGACGCGCCTCAGCCGGCAGCCGGGGTCTCTCCATCAGTCTCTCTAAGTATTCCCTGTTGCAAGTCTCATTCCTCAAAAGTTTTTCTCAAACACCTCCGACCCGTCCTCAGTCTCCACCTTCACGATGAGCCTTTTCTTCTGCCACACATACAAGGTCTTCCTCGTCTCCGTCACAAGCTCCAAGAATAACTTCCTTAACTTCTTTAACTTCCCATAATTTAATAAAAAATCATCGCGCAGCCTCTGGGAGCGTGGGCGTCCCGCCCGCGGCCTATGCGCAGCCCAAGAAAATGCGAAATATCCCAGGATAGTGCCATAAGCCCCATCAGAAAAGAAGACCTCCCATGCGTCTCCCGACGGGAGAGGTCGATAATAACATCACACATACGATTATGAAGAAAGAAAATCAGTTCATCCTTGTCAAAAATCTCCGTCAAATCATTCTCGACTCCCAACGCCGGAAAACGTCGTTTGTCTGTTTGACGGTGCAAAGGAAATACTTTTTTCTGAGATATTTTTTGCTATTCCGTTAGCCAAATGGCTAAAAAACGGGATAACGGAACAAGGGCGCGAACTTTTTTAGTTCACGCCCTTAACAAAGACAATATTTGACAATTATTCCGTTTTCTTTGCTATGAAATAATGCCAAAACGGAATATAAATCCTATTATGCAAATTCTATGCTCACCTGTTTTCCCAATCCATTGCATATCCGAAATAAGGTGTTTAGCATAATATCGGATTTCCCGTTTTCTATACGGGAAATATAACTTTTCTTTGTTCCCACTTTTGTTGCTAATTCCTCCTGTGTGAGACCTGCCTTGCAACGCATGTCTTTTATTATCTCTCCAATAATAAAAGCATCACATTCCGAGTCAAACGAAGCTCTCTCAGGTGTACCCACCTTTCCGAAATCTTCATCTATCAAATCCTCGATAGGAGTTAAGTGCAACCTTTTCATTTCTTCTTTATTCATAGTCCTTCTTCTTTTTTAGTTCGAAATACTCTTTCATTATTCTCTTAGCCTTATCTATTTATATTTTTGCTAATGTGCTTTTAGCCAACTTCTTCTTGAATTGGATAAAATAGTCTTTATATGGCAATATTTGCCGAATATATTTTCTGTTTACCATTATTCTTTTTGCTGCAAAGTTAACTAATTAGTAAACAGTATCCAAGAAAATAGCCATATA
>JBJEAV010000369.1:0-1694 GCA_051869395.1 Prevotella sp. | reverse complement strand
GAGGCTGCTATCTGCGCCTGCGGTGTGGGTGGTTTCAACGCAATGCACGCCCTGAGCACACGTAACGACGATCCTGAGCACGCTTCACGCCCGTTCAGCGCAAGTCGCGACGGATTCATCATGGGTGAGGGTGCAGGATGTCTCATTCTCGAGGAACTGGAACACGCCAAGGCCCGTGGTGCCAAGATATACGCTGAGATGGTTGGCGAGGGCATGAGTGCCGACGCTCATCACATCACTGCTTCTCATCCCGAGGGTCTCGGTGCTTGTCTCGTTATGAAGAGCGCACTCGAGGATGCCGGTTTGAAGCCAGAGGACATCGACTATATCAACGTTCACGGAACATCAACCCACGTGGGTGACATCTCTGAGGCCAAGGCCATCAAGGATGTGTTCGGTGAGGCTGCATACAAGCTGAATATAAGCTCTACAAAGTCGATGACCGGTCACCTTCTCGGTGCTGCTGGAGCCGTTGAGGCTATGGCAACAGTGCTTGCCGTGAAGAACGACATCGTTCCCCCGACAATCAACCACGAGGATGGCGACAATGACGAGGAACTCGATTATAATCTCAACTTCACATTCAATGTAGCCCAGAAGCGTGAGGTGCGTGCAGCTATCAGCAACACCTTCGGTTTCGGTGGCCACAATGCTTGTGTCGTATTCAAGAAGTATGCTGAATAACAGTATCATAGACAGATTAAAGCTCCCTTTCCGCAAGGAGAAGGAGCTTTTTTCTTCCCTTCGTGACATACTCGGATTCTATCCCCGCAACATCGAGCTTTACAAGCTCGCACTGATGCACAAGAGTATTGCCCGTCGCAATGCCAAGGGCAAGCCTGTAAACAACGAGCGACTCGAATTCCTCGGTGATGCAGTGCTTGACGCTGTGGTAGGTGATATCGTATATCGCCACTTCGAGGGTAAGCGAGAGGGCTTTCTCACCAACACACGCAGCAAACTGGTTCAGCGTGACACGCTCAATAAACTTGCGCAGGAGATGGGCATCAACCGTCTTATCCTGTCGTCGGGACATTCCAATTCCCACAACAACTACATGGGCGGCAATGCCTTTGAGGCTCTTGTGGGTGCCATCTATCTTGACAGAGGCTATGACATGTGTATGCGGTTTATGCAGAAACGCATTCTCTCGCAACTCATCAACATCGACAAGGTGGCATACAAGGAGGTCAATTTCAAGAGCAAGCTTATTGAGTGGAGTCAGAAAAACAAGGTGAGGCTCGATTTCAAGCTCGTCAGTCAGGCAAAGGAGAACGGTGGCAGTCCGGTGTTTGTTTATAAGGCTGTCATTGAGGGACTTGACGGCGGACAAGGCAAGGGATATTCCAAGAAGGAAAGCCAGCAGATGGCTTCAAAGGAGACCCTCCAGCGCCTTAAGCGCGAACCGCAGTTTATTGATGCGGTTTTTGCCGCCAAGACCGACCGCACGAAGATGGAAGAAATGCCGGTGCTGAATGTTCCTGAAACAGAGGAGAAAGAGGACTTTATCATAACCCACGACATCCCTGAGGAACCGGATGCCGTTGTCCCCAAGCCAAAGTGTCAGCCACAAGTGGAAGTGCCCGTTGTTGAGGATGACTCCGACGAGTTCGACCTCTCGGACATCACCGCAACCCCCAAGTCCCAGTCAAGGGAAGATATAATAGCAGCCGCTGAAGCTGCTGCATACGAGT
>JBJEAV010000368.1:0-1698 GCA_051869395.1 Prevotella sp. | reverse complement strand
TAGGGTTATTCAGTCAAACGCCAAAATTTTCTCGGTGGGAAGTGTCGGAGAATGCGATTTTCACGTTCGGCTTGGACGGACGGCTTAAATTCTCGATTCTCAGAGGGTGAAAACTCAATTTTGTGGCTGATATGGGTGTGTCGTAGTGCCTCCAATCGGTTGGTGGAGGTCCTAAATTTGTTGAGGCGTTGCTATGCTCGTTGTTTTCGCCGTTGTTTTTCTTTTTCTTCTTTGGCAAGCCTGCGGGCGGCGAGGATGGCTGCGTTGGCCATGTGGATGGCGAAGAACAGTAGCAGTTTCTCGCTCCGGGCGTTGCGGGCGGCTATGCGACCAACGCCGTAATGTTGTTTTTGATTGCCGAAACTGCCTTCCATTGCTGTCGAGCGGAGTGTGCCGATGATGCGACGAGCGGTGCTGATGTCGACGTCTTCGTCTTTGGGCTTCGGTCCTTTGCGTACGAAGTTTGTGATGATATCGTTGTCGGTGCAATATCGGCGATTGGCATTGTTGGCATAGATGGTGTCGGCGCCTACGCGGGTCACCTTTACGCCTGTGAGTTCTTGCTGATATTCAATGCATTGCTGCAACCGCGTACCTTCGTTGAATGCTTCAAAGGAATAGTATTCGATGAATGAAAGTCCATCAATTTGTATGTTGTTGACTTTGGCGCCAAATTCAACTCGCTTATTCTCTTTGCCGCGCACGACGGGGTTTATATACGGGCGATCGATGCTCACGATGCGATGCTTCACTTCTTGCCTATTAGCAAGGGCTTGTTGCTGTCGACGAACTACTTTGAGCGCAGCCAAGCGTTTTGATTGCTCAGCCGTGAGCACAATACCGATGGTATGAATTTTGCAAAGATGATTCCATTGCTCTATTTGTTTTGTGAGCAGCGCGAGCAATCGACGGCGCATTTTGTTAGTTGCAGCCTGAGTGTGTTTGCGCTGCTTGGCATAGCTCAGACGGGCAGCATTGATGTCATTATATTTGTTGCGAGGCTGGCGTTCTTTCAGAGTCTTGCAAGTCTTAACCGTCAGATTATGAAGCCATTCGCAGCATTCCCATAGCAGCTTTACATCCGTAGGATATCGCAAATGGCTCTCATAGCAAGTGGCATCGGTAAGGCACAAATCCTTATTTTTTAGCTCACCTTCCCACTTATCATATAGTATCTTCTGTAGCTCTTTGATGTCGAGCACCGTAGCCAGACGGTTGCGTATTGCGCTCACTATTTTGCCATTCTTGATCGGTCGTGAGGGGTCGATATACACTCCGCAGAACAACTGCATATGGATGCTGCCGTTGAGCATTTCAATCAGCCCATCGTCCGAAATAGCCAGGTATGATTTTAGAAACATGAGCGCCACCTCGCCTTCGGGTGAGAACATCGACTTGTTGCCCTGCGGGTGCTTTTTGCGAAAATGAGAACTCAGAGCCTTAGCCATTTCCTTAATCGGGAGCACCTCACGGATGCGACCAAGCTCACTCGCGGCAAAACTTTCACGATATTTTTGCAAAATATCGAACTCTGTGAAAGGAATTGTTGGTGTTATTTCAAAAATTTGTTGTAACTTCACGTCAGTTAAAATTAAGATTTACCCCCGAATTAGCCCGAGATGGGTCCATCGGGGGTTTTTTACAAAGTTACAATAAATTTATCTATCTGACAAATAATTAGTTAGCTATTTTTGGAAT
>JBJEAV010000367.1:0-1698 GCA_051869395.1 Prevotella sp. | reverse complement strand
GAAACAGTGAAAAAGGTGAGTGCATGGATGGCTTCACACTCATCTACTTACGTTATAGCCGCTGCCTTGTTGGCTTTTCTCCTGCCCGAAGCGTTCGGGTGGGTTAGGGGAGACGTGTCGAGCGTCATCCTCGGTGTGATAATGCTGACTATGGGTCTGACCCTGTCGGCGGATGACTTCCGCATATTGTTCAGCCGGCCTTGGGACATATTCATCGGAGCGTGCGCACAGTTCACGCTTATGCCGCTCATAGCCTATCTGCTGACGGTGGTGTTCGGACTCAATCCATATCTTTCCATCGGCATTATCCTCGTGGGATGTTGCCCCGGCGGAGTGTCGAGCAATATCATGTCTTATCTGTGCCGTGGCGACGTGGCTTTCTCAGTGGGTATGACCACGGCTTCCACCCTGCTTGCTCCGTTTATGACTCCCCTGCTTGTATGGTGGCTTGCCGACACACGCATTGAGGTTGACACCCTCGGTATGTTCCGCGGCATATTGCTCATAACGATTTTGCCGGTGACGGTAGGCTTCTTGGTCAACCGCTATGCCAGCAAACATGGTTGGTATGACGACGTTCGGCAGATGATGCCGGGAGTGAGTGTCACGAGTCTTGCGCTAATCGTAGGTGGTGTGGTGTCGCAGGTAAAGCCCCAACTGATGATTCATGGCATGGGATTGTTCTTGCTGATGCTTGCCGTGGTGTTCTGTCATAACACTCTCGGATATGTACTCGGCTATAATGTTGGCAGACTCTTCCGCTTCTCGCTTGCCAAGAAGCGCACTATATCCATTGAGGTTGGAATGCAGAATGCAGGCATGGCAACTGTGCTTGCCACGGCTTTCTTTGCCAATGACGACATTCTCGCCCGTACTCCCGAAGCCATACTCTGCGTGGTGCCGTGTGCCATCAGCTGTGCCTACCACTCCATCTCGGGCACCATTCTTGCGGGTTTGTATGTTAGATATGACGAACGTTTGCGTCAATCCAAATGAACTGAGACAAGATAGATACTTGCCTTATGTCCAAAATTCATCTTTACCTGTTGGTGTCATCTCTCCGCCACACTTGGGACAGCTGTGGAGATTCCATCTTCGGATATTCATACTGCTGCATTGGGGGCATAATCGTCCAGCCTCACTGTTGAACGAAGGGGCAACCTCGCCGATTATACCTCCGACAACAATGTTCTGCACCGTGTGGCAGTCGCAACATTCCATTGGTATTATCTGCTGCTGAAACAGTCCGCGACCTTCATACAGGTCAACCTCATAGCCGCACGACAGGCATCGTAGAGTTTTCTTTCTGGACATATCTGTTATTTGTGTCTAAGTAATAATAATTATTTATGTTACTCAACTTTTTTCGCAAGTACTTTATTTAACACAAAGACACAAAGTATTTGTCGATGTCGGAAGATACAGAGAGCTGCAATGCTGCTTTTAACAAAGCCCACAAAGTTGTCCCTACCGTAAGGCTTTGTGGCGACTTTTAAGTCGCTTGTTGTCTTTGTATCTAAAAAACATTGTCTTCTTCGTGTCTTTGTGTTTTAATTAAGCTTGCGGAACTTCAATTATTTTATTTTACTTTTATCCTCAGATTTCCGTTAATACCCTCAGATTTAGCGGATATCCTTACCATCCCTTTCTTCATACCACTACGCACCACAGCAAGTGCACGTCCCTTGTATGTGGTTA
>JBJEAV010000366.1:0-7978 GCA_051869395.1 Prevotella sp. | reverse complement strand
ATGGGTGCCTTCAATGCAGCCCGCATGAAGGGCATCCCCGCCGAACTCCTCATCTATCCTGATGAGAACCACTGGGTGCTCAAGCCCCAGAACGGCATCCTCTGGCAGCGCACCTTCTTCGGCTGGCTCGACCGCTGGCTCAAAAAATGAAGAATGAAGAATGAATAATTAGCCACCGTCCCCGGCAATTCCGTTGCCGGGCAATAACAAAAAAGAAATGACAGAAATAATCCAGAAAAAACTGAATGACAGCGCAGCCGCACGATGGACCGCGCTCGTCCTCGTAGCCTCGATGATGTTCTTTGGCTACATGTTTGTAGATGTAATGTCTCCCCTGCAGTCCCTGATTGAGAAAGAACGCGGATGGAGTCCTGATGTATTCGGCACATACGCTGCCGGCGAATACATCCTCAATGTTTTCGGCTTCCTCATCGTAGCCGGAGTAATACTAGACAAGTGCGGAATACGCTTCACAGGTGAGCTTTCCGCGTCAATGATGTTTATAGGTGCATGCATCAAGTTCTATGCCATCAGCGATGCGTTCGTAGGTTCAGCCCTTGCCACATGGCTCGACTCATGGTGGACATCAATGCCAGCCTCAGCCAAGTTGGCTTCCTTCGGCTTTATGATCTTCGGCTGCGGTTGTGAGATGGCAGGAACTACCGTCTCAAAGGCTATCGCCAAGTGGTTCAAGGGCAAGGAAATGGCTCTCGCCATGGGACTTGAGATGGCTATCGCCCGCATCGGTGTATTCGCCATCTTCTCTATCTCCCCTATCCTCGCCGACAAGATGGGCGGAGTGTCTGGTCCTGTAGGATTCTGCACTGCACTGCTCTTCATTGGTCTCATCACCTTCACCGTCTTCACCTTCATGGACAAGAAGCTCGACAAACAGATGGGTATCGACGGAGCAAGCGGTGAGAGCGAGGAGGAGTTCAAGGCTTCCGACCTGAAGATTATCCTCACCAGCCGCATCTTCTGGGTAGTGGCACTGCTCTGCGTGCTCTACTATTCTGCCATCTTCCCCTTCCAGCGCTACGGTGCCAACATGCTGCAGTGCAACCTCGACGGTATCTCTCCGTCGGATGCCAGCAACATCTTCCGTTGGTTCCCGATTGGAGCGGCTGTCATCACCCCGTTCCTTGGCTCGTTCCTCGACCACAAGGGCAAGGGTGCCACAATGCTCATCTGGGGTGCCATCCTGCTGATAGCATGCCACCTCGTGTTTGCCTTCATCCTGCCTGCCACCCACAGCTACCTCATCGCCTACTCCACCATCGTTCTCCTTGGTGTGTCGTTTGCCTTGGTTCCAGCTGCCCTGTGGCCAAGTGTTCCGAAGATTATCGACGAGAAAGTGCTTGGCAGTGCCTACTGTCTCATCTTCTGGGTGCAGAACATCGGTCTTTGCTTTGTGCCAATGCTCATCGGTAGTGTTCTTGCGTCAGCCAATGCCGACAATCCCGCCGTCATAGCAGCCAAGGAAGCCGGTGCAGAGTTCATCCCCTACAACTATACCATTCCTCTCGTAATCTTCGCCTGCTTCGGTATTGCGGCATTCTTCCTTGCCCTCTATCTTAAGGTGATTGACAAGAAGAACGGCTATGGATTGGAAGAGGCGAACATTAAGAATTAAAAGATTAAAATATTAAAAGATTAAAATATTAAAAGATTAATTTTTTGTATTATGAAGAAATTTATGTTATCCCTGGCTGTTATGATGGCAATGGCCATCTCTGCCAACGCACAGAGCGACAGCAAGAAGACTTGCGAGAAGAAGTGTGAGAAGAAAGAGTGCTGCCAGAAGGCTGCCGAGTGTAAAAAGGCTTGCGACAAGAAGACTGCCGACTGCAAGAAGGCTTGCAAGTCAGGAGAGAAGGCTTGCTGCAAGAAATCAGGAGAAAAGCAAAGCAGCTGCTGCAAGAAAGCCTCAGAATGTAAGAAGGCTTGCGACAAGACTAACAAATAGTTAGTTCTTTGTCAGCCAAAATACAAGTTGCAATTATTATTGTATAAAAACAAATCCACAGATTTCATAATTCAGAAATCTGTGGATTTGTTTTTTAATTATTCTAATTTGTTGTTGACTCCATACCCAAACAATGCAAAGTCGCCTTTCAGCGGGTCATCGGGAAACACCTCTGACATTGATGAGGTGAGACGCAATGCTGAGGACATGGATGCCGATGAAGACTTGAGAAGCCCAAGACGAATGGACTGCTGGACCACATGCGTGTCCATAGGCATGATGAGCGAGCGGCGGTCGATGAAGTCTTCCCATACACCAAGGTCAACGGGAGAACCACTCCTCACCATCCAACGCATGAACATACACACACGCTTGCACGACGACTGGGTGTTCTTGGGGATAATGCCCTCAATGCCTCGCGAGGAGAAATATGATGTCAATGCCGACACTGCCGTGAGACAACGTCCGTCGGGAGTGGATTGGCGCACAAACTCTGTGAGCGAACCATAATCATGAAGCATCTGGCGAAGGGCGGCAAGAAACTGATGCACCTTGCCGAAGGTGTATAGACGATAATAACAACGAGAGGAATCGTCGGGTATATCAGCCGCAAAATCACCACTCCTCACCCACTCTTCCACCTTGCCATGCGAGCTGTCAAGCATATACTGAATCTTTGGGAAGAACTGCGCACGGCTGCCATAACTTAACGACGAGGCAAGGAAGGCAAGCATTATGCGGTCGGCAACAGGCTCCACCTGGTGCATAAACCAACTGGGGTCGCCGTTGAGGAAATCCACAGTCTCATATCTTGAAGCGTATTCGCGCAGAAGTGCGGCAGTCTCCTTTGTCACCACACCGCCTTGGATATTTATGCTCATCTGTTTTTGTGATTAAGAAACCAACGGTGGGTGAAAGCGAGATACATCGCAAATGCCAATACGGATATACATTGCGAACAAACGAGAAGGGCATTAGTGTTGCCATTGAAAGCTACATATCCCAATCCTATGCCGACGGCTATCGAGGACTCCCATCCCAAAAGGAACGAGCTGGACGATGTGCCCCTCTGGCAATGGCGGCTCAACTTGATGAAGAACAAAAGAAATCTGGAGCCTATGATGCCTATGGCAAGTCCTATCATAGTGGGAGCCACATAGATTATCACGTCAAGACGTTGGGTGAGCATCAGCTGCATGGCGGCTATGATGAGTATCATACCCGTTACTACCTCGCTCTTCAGCTCGGCATTGCGGAACACAAAACGCTGGGCAAGCAGCGCAAGCACAAATCCCGCCATCATCATCGCATAGAACATCCATGGAAGCGAGAGCGAGAACAACATTCCCACGGGGAGCATGATAAGGAAGATGTTGACGAAAAGAGGTGTGCCCCGGACAAGGAAAAAGCGGTCGAGACTGAACACATGGGTGTTCTCCTCGGGGGCACGGAATGGGAAGCGCACCGAACGGATGAGAAACAATGAGGCAATGATGCAAGCATCGGATGTCATCACCACAAGACGGAAACTGCCGCCAAGCCAATAAACAAGCAGTCCGCACAACGGACCCAAAGCCACGGCAAAGCGCGAGAACCATGCCGCACTGTGGTTGGCCTCAGTGCGCATCGAGGACGAGCTTTTGTCGATGACAAGCGTGCTGGCAAGCACCATCTCCGCCAATCCATATACGGCACCGAAAAGGACTCGCTGTGCAAATATCCACCACTTGCCCAAAAGGCTTAGCTCCACTTCGAAGAAACCGCCGAGAAGTGACACGCACACCACCATCACGAGGATGGCATCCATACAAACAAGGTTGCGCCGGTAGCGTTGCACAAGATAGGAACAGAATCCACCAAGTGTGAACATGCCCACTCCAAAGGCTCCCATCGCCAGTCCGGCATCGCGGGCACTAAATCCCTCATCCTGCATAAGCCACAGGGGCATGACAGGCACAAGGATATACACGGACATGGCAACGAGGAAATTGGCTATCGCGAGAAACCAAAACCCGCGTTGCCATGCCCTGATGTGTATCTGTGTATTTTGGGTATTCATACCTTATATTTAATATGACTCTTTCTCGTTGGGGAAATCACAGTTCTTGACATCCTCAACATAATGTCCGATGGCATCGGTCATGATGGTGTTGAGGTCGGCATAACGGCGAAGAAAGCGCGGACTGAACCCGTTGGTCTTGCCAAGCATGTCATCCACCACGAGAATCTGTCCGTCGGTGCCGTTGCCCGCTCCAATGCCAATGGTGGGGATGGATATTGCTGCCGACACCTCCGCCGCCAACTTTGCGGGCACCTTCTCAAGCACCACGGCGAAGCATCCCACCTCAGCCAATGCCTTGGCGTCACTCATCAGCTTGGCAGCCTCTGCCTCTTCCTTGGCACGCACTGCATAAGTTCCGAACTTGTTGATGCTCTGCGGTGTGAGTCCGAGATGCCCCATCACCGGTATTCCCGCATCGAGGATGCGCTTCACCGTATCCACAATCTCCACACCGCCTTCGAGCTTGAGGGCATCACATCCACTCTCCTTCATGATACGTATGGCGTTGCGCACACCATCCACGGGATCCACCTGATAGCTTCCGAAAGGCATGTCGCATACAACAAGGGCGCGCCCAACAGCACGCACCACCGAACGCGCATGATAAATCATCTGGTCGATGGTGATGGGCAATGTTGTGCCGTTGCCAGCCATCACGTTTGATGCCGAATCACCTACAAGAATACCGTCGATACCGGCACGGTCAACGATTCCGGCTGTGGTGAAGTCGTATGACGTTAGCATCGAGATTTTCTCGTGCTTCTGCTTCATTTCAATAAAACGGTGGGTTGTCACCTTGCGTGTGTCACTGATTAAATATCCTGCCATGGGTCAAAGTTCTTATAATCGTTAATTACTATGTCTGCATAGGGTACGATACTCTCGGCACTGTTGGTGGTGGCAAGTCCCACAACCTTCATGCCTGCGGCACGCCCGGACTTCAGACCGTTAAAACTGTCTTCGAAAACAATACACTCGGATATTGCGGCATCCAAGCGGTCGGCCGCCTTGAGATAACAATCCGGGTCGGGCTTGCTGCGCTCGAAATCCTCTGAAGTAAGGATGGCATCAAAGAGCTCACGGAACTCAGGGCGACTGTCATAAACGCTCTGCATCTTTGCCTGGTTGCTACTGGTGACAACGGCGGTCTTCACACCATTCTCACGAAGCCCCCTCACGAAGGAGATGAATCCCTCAACATAGTTGAACTGCATGTTGTGCTCGAACTCGTTGAGCCGGGCTGTGATAATCTCCTGACTGTATTGAAGCTCGCCGCTGAAGAAGCGGTCGAAAATCTGCACAAGGGTCTGCCCCTTGATTTCGTGTTCCAATCCTGGATGCTCAGGGTGGAACTCCCTGCACTGTGCGCCCCAGAACTCGGTGTATTGCGGTTCGGTGTCAAACACCACTCCATCGAGGTCGAAGAGGGCTGCCTTAAATGTGTTCATCTTTTTACCTTTTTTTGTTTTTTCTCAAAATCGGGTGCAAAATTACAAAATAATCTGCAAATAATCAAGAATACTTGAATAATTCTTAATTTATTTTGTTATTTGGCTCTTATATGCTAACTTTGCAGTCAAATAACGACATTATTATGAAAAGAACAGTGATTTACACATTGGCAATGGCGGGAGGCTTATCCACTGCCTGTACGGGGGCATACACTACCGAGCAACTCACCTTCGACAGCATTAAGGTGGAGAAAAGAGTGCCGCTTACCAAGGATGCCGACTCGCCTGCATACGAGATGAGCATCAACGTGAAATACGTCAAGGATGGCAGCGAGGACATCAGGAAAAGCGTCAACGACGCCATCACTGCCAAAATCTTCAATCTGCACTACGTGGATATCAGTGCGGCTGTTGACTCGTTTGTCAACGGCAATGCGACCTCCTACAAAAATGACATGCTGCCTTTGTATGAGGAAGACAAGCGTGACATCGACAAAAAGCCCATATACGAATATGCCGCCGACATCAAGACACGCACCGAGGACGGCAAGGAGGGAGTGGTGACATACTTCATCGACATGTACAACTTTGAGGGTGGTGCCCACGGACTGAGCCAGCTGCTGACGCTCAACTTCGACAAGACCACAGGCAAGACCCTCACACTGGAGGACGTGTTGGTGCCCGGCTATAAGGTGAAACTGAACGCACTGCTGCAGAAGGCCCTCATGCAGGAGGCTGACTGCAAGGACATCAACGAGCTGCACGACAAGGGCTACCTCTTCTCTATGGAGATGTATCCGTCGAGCAATTACGTGATTGGCAAGGACGGCATCACATTCATTTACAATCCCTACGAGATTGCTCCCTACGCCCTTGGACGCATTGAGCTGACCGTAAGCTACAACGACATGGCTGACCTGATGAAAAAAGAATAAAAGACTATGAATATCATTACCAAATATTTCACTGACATCACCGACGTGCAGCGTCGGCAATTTGAGGCCCTGTATGATCTCTATCAGGACTGGAACAGCAAGATAAACGTTATCTCGCGCAAGGACATCGACAACTTGTACGAACACCACGTGCTCCACTCATTGGCAATTGCCAAGACTATAAGATTCAAGGACGCGACCGAGATTCTCGACTTCGGCACCGGAGGCGGATTCCCCGGCATCCCATTGGCCATTCTCTTCCCCAACTGCCGTTTTCATCTCATTGACGGCACGGGCAAGAAAATCCGTGTGGCTACCGAGGTGGCTAATGCCATCGGACTGAAGAACTGCACACCGGAGCACAAGCGCGGCGAGGAAGAGAAAGGCAAGTATGACTTTGTGGTGAGCCGTGCCGTGATGCCACTGCCCGACCTTGAGCGCATTGTGAGGAAAAACATATCCAACAAGCAGCGCAACAGTATGCCCAACGGCATCATCTGCCTGAAAGGCGGAAATGTTGAGGGCGAGATTCAGCCGTTCCGCAAGTATGTGGAAGTGACAGATATATCGCAGTGGTTCGATGAGGAATGGTTTAAGGAGAAATACGTAATTTATCTACCTATATGAGTTTGAAAATACAACGATTTGTTTGCAATCCCTTTCAGGAGAATTGCTTTATAGTCAGCGACGACACCCATGAGGGCGTTGTCATTGACTGCGGCGCGCTCTACCCCGAGGAGCGCACTGCCATCGAGGAATACGTGAGCAAGGAGGGCATCACGCTCAAGCACCTGATTGCCACCCACGGGCATGTGGATCACCACTTCGGCGACAACACCATATTCGAGCTTTACGGTCTGAAACCGGAGGTGTCGGCTAAGGATGAATATCTTCAGAATAAACTCGATGCCCAGTGCCGCGAGTTCTGCGGACAGTCTTTGGGATATGACATGCCTCCCGTGGGCAAGTATCTCGCCGATGACGACTTGATTGAATTCGGCGACCATCACCTTACCGTCATCCCCACTCCCGGTCACACTCCCGGATCCGTGTTCTTCTATTGCAAGGAGGAAGGCGTGGCATTCAGTGGTGACACGCTGTTCAGGATGAGCATCGGAAGGACTGACTTTGAACTTGGATGTTTCGAGGATATAGTATGCAGCCTGAAATCGCTGAAGGACAAGATGCCGATGGACACCGTGATTCTTCCCGGCCATGGTCCACAGACTGTGCTAAAGGATGAGGTGGAGTGCAATCCTTATTTCAAATAAAAAAAAATGCGTGTAACTCACCAGAGCTACACGCATTTTTTTACATTTTATATTGTATTCGAAATTTCTATAACTGCTTCATCTCAACCTCCTTGCCATATTTGTTGTACTAATTTTCCACCGCGGTGAAAAAAGCTAAAGTCCTGCGGATTATAACCTTCCACCACAATATTTTACTTCTTTTTTGCGTTCTTTAAAAGGTGAAGGAGCTGACGGGACCCTCTTAACAACCCCGTCATTATTCCCCTTCACCCAAAATAAACCATGGCCAATAATACATTGGACAAGGCTAT
>JBJEAV010000365.1:0-1701 GCA_051869395.1 Prevotella sp. | reverse complement strand
CAATGAAACAATTTGTTTCATCCCCGTATGTTTTGTATCATTTTAATATTATTTTCATAGACAGAAACACATTGAAACACCTATTTTGCACCATTAATCGATATTTTTGCTAACTTTGCAGCCGAAATAATTAAATATGCCAATGAAATCATTCTATTCATTATTAGTTTTATGCGGATTGGGGCTGAATGCCCACGCACAAATTGACAGCGTGGCACACCACCTGAAGGAGGTGGTCGTGTTGGGACATGACGCGCGGACGGACAATCTGCTTACGCCGCAGACGGGAGGCGTGGTTATCAAGGGAGCGGCTATCGCCAATATGCCGGTGATGCTCGGAGAACCCGACGTACTGAAAGCATTGCAGACCCAGACGGGAGTAAGCAGCGGAATAGAGGGATTCACGGGGATTTACGTCAGAGGAGGCGAGAACGACCAAAACCTCTATATGCTCCACCGACTGCCACTATACAACGTAAACCACCTTGGCGGACTGTTCTCGTCGTTTAATGTGGCTATGGTGGAGAACGTGAAGTTCTTCAAGGCGGGATTCCCTGCTGAATACGGAGGAAGAGTGGCGAGCGTGACTGACATCCAACTAAAAAGAAGCGACTTCGAGGAATATCACGGACAGGCATCCATCGGACTGCTCTCCGGCAATCTGCACATCACAGGACCAATCATAGAGGACAGGCTCGCATTCTCGGCAAGCGTCAGACGCTCGTGGATGGAACTCGTCACCATCCCCACCCTCGCCATAATAAACAACAGCAAGAAGAAAAACGGCGAGAAGATCATCGGCAGATATTCTTTCACGGACATTAACCTCAAACTCGACTACAATATATCGGATTACCTTGACGGATTCACACATTTCTATTTGGGAAGGGACAGGACAAAATTAGGTTCTGAAAACTTCTCAAGTGGCGACAACTCATACTTGGAGAAAAACACCATAAAGCTCAACTGGGGCAACATCGGAGCGGTGACTTGCCTAAACTTCAAGCCTACCGACAACTTCTACATCTCGGCTGATGCCTACTTCACTCACTTCGACTCAAAATACAGGCAGAACGCCGAAGAGACTTACGACGACTCATACGCTTACAGCTATAAGAATGACATTAACAGCATTGAGGATTATGGGGCATCGTTGAGGGCATCGCTGTCGCCATCATCAAATGTCAAGATAGAAGCCGGAACTGAATTCATTCATCACATATACAAACCGGAGGAACTCGAAATAACAGGAAGCAACGGATTCGGATTGGCGACACCGCTTGGCTCGGCGGCGGAAATATCCGGCAACGAACTGTCGGTATGGGAAAACAACACCTTCGCCCCATTCGAATGGTTGCAACTGAATGCGGGAGTGAGGTTCACACAGTATTCATCATCGGGCAAGAGCCACAAGCGACTTGAACCGAGAGCAAACATAAGGGTTTCGCTGACGGATTATCTCAGTATAAAGACGGGATATGCGCGGACAAACCAATACGTACAGCAATTGTGTAACAGTTACGTCAGTCTGCCTACCGAACCTTGGATTCCCATTGCCGACAAGTGGGAACCGCTGAAGAGCGACATCGTGTCGGCGGGAATATACGGAGACATCACCGACGAGGTGTTCTTCGCCGTGGAAGGCTACTACAAATGGATGGACAACCTGCTCGAATACCGCGAGGATAACATCATGTTCAC
>JBJEAV010000364.1:0-1702 GCA_051869395.1 Prevotella sp. | reverse complement strand
TTGGAACGACTGTGACAACAGCCTTGGAACAAGTGTGACAACCGCAGTGGTACGACTGTGACATTAGGGCAATCAGTTGCCGTCATTGTGGTTGCTGTGCTGATTGATTAGAGCCAAAATGAAGAGGATTATGAAGCAATATACAGAAAAATAGGGTAGGGAAATGCAGGTATTTAATTCAAAATAGCCTATAAAGGTGTGATGTTAGCCCTGTTTTTTGAGTATCTGTCAGCGTCGGGAAGTTATAACATGTTGATAATTAGACGGTTTTAGGTTTAGGCTGACACTGACAGATGTTTTTCAACTTTTATTTTTTAAAGTATAGAGATAATATTTTATGCATTATATTGTCTATTCTCCGCAAAAATGCGGAGAATAATGACGTTTTTCTCCGCAAATGTTTGGATAGTTGGCGGAATTGTAGTAATTTTGCAGCCAAAATACTGAGGATTATGAGAGAAAGGTATATATGGCAGGTGGAAGGATGGCCCCGGGTGCATTGGGACACAAGCAGGTTTTGTGAACTGTTAGCTACTGTGAATGTGCTGCGGGGAAGGCTTGCGGGAAGGCTGTCTATGTTTGGCTTCGAGGAACAGGGGGAGACTATGCTCGATTCGATGACTATGGAGATTGTCAATTCTGCCGGCATCGAGGGCGAGACCCTTAATCATGACAGTGTGCGCTCGTCGGTGGCACGGCATTTAGGTCTCGAATATGGCGGAGTGACTACTCCCGACCATTATACTGACGGAGTGGTGGAGGTGATGATTGACGCCACAGTAAACTATAACAAGCCCATCGATAGCGAGAGACTTTTCGCCTGGCATGCAGCACTCTTTCCCACAGGGCGCAGTGGCATGTATAAGATAAATGTGGGTGCATGGCGCAACGAGCAAGAGGCCATGCAGGTGGTATCTGGCCCCATGGGACGACAGACGGTGCACTATGAGGCTCCGCCGGGCAGCGACGTGCCTGAGATGATGACGGAATTTCTTGAATGGATTGACCATTGTTCCGTGGGTATCGACCCATTGATAAAGGCTGCAGTGGCGCATCTGTGGTTTGTGACCATCCACCCCTTTGACGATGGCAATGGACGCTTGTGCCGCACGATAACTGAGTGTCTGCTGTCGCGTGCCGACCGTTCAGCTCAACGCTACTACAGTCTCTCGTCGGAGATACTAAGCCATCGTAATGAGTATTATCAGCACTTGGAGAGGGCGCAGAAGGGCGGACTGGACATTACGGAGTGGATAGAGTGGTTTCTTGATACATTGCGCAAGGCGGTTGAGACTGCACTTGACAAAACCGAGAGAGTGGTGATGAAGAAGCGTTTTTGGGACAAACATCACGACACTCCGCTCAACTACCGCCAGCGCAAGGTGCTCAACAAGCTGCTCGACGGTTTTGAGGGCAAGCTCAACTCTTCCAAATGGTACAAGATTAACCATTGTTCGCAGGACACTGCCACGCGCGATATCAACGACTTGATAGCCAAGGGGATATTGCGCAAGGGGAATGAAGGCGGAGGGCGTAGCACCAACTATGAGCTGATTATGACGGATGAATAATTCTTAAAGACAATACAACCCAATCAAGATAATACATCGATGAAAGATACTAAGGTCAGTATATTCCAACGTCCGGCATGGGTGGCTGGGCTTGCCCTCACGGCGGCAATATTGTGGGGATGGGCTTATCC
>JBJEAV010000363.1:0-1711 GCA_051869395.1 Prevotella sp. | reverse complement strand
CTCCATCTCGCTACTCATTCCGGCATTCTCTCTTCTTAAAAATCCACAGCTCCTTATCGGTACTGCTTCGTCTCTTTAAGAATGCTCCTCTACCAATGTATTACTACATTCCTAAGCTTCGGTGTCGTGTTTTAGCCCCGGACATTTTCGGCGCAGGACCTCTCGACTAGTGAGCTATTACGCACTCTTTGAATGTGTGGCTGCTTCTGAGCCAACATCCTAGTTGTCTTCGAAATCCCACATCCTTTTCCACTTAACACGCACTTTGGGACCTTAGCTGTAGGTCTGGGCTCTTTCCCTTTTGACTACCCAACTTATCTCGTGCAGTCTGACTCCCGTACATCATTTCGACGGCATTCGGAGTTTGATATTCTTCGGTAGACTTTGACGCCCCCTAGGAAATTCAGTGCTCTACCTCCGTGAAATTAATACGAGGCTAGCCCTAAAGCTATTTCGAGGAGAACCAGCTATCTCCGGGTTCGATTGGAATTTCTCCCCTATCCACACCTCATCGCCACCCTTTTCAACGGATGTGCGTTCGGTCCTCCATTCCCTTTTACGGGAACTTCAACCTGGACATGGATAGGTCACCCGGTTTCGGGTCTGCACATGCTGACTTCGCGCCCTGTTAAGACTCGCTCTCGCTTCGGCTCCGGACCTTTAGTCCTTAACCTCGCCAGCATCCGCAACTCGCCGGACCGTTCTACAAAAAGTACGCGGTTGCACCTTAACGTGCTTCCACAGCTTGTAAACACAGGGTTTCAGGTTCTCTTTCACTCCCCTCCCGGGGTCCTTTTCACCTTTCCTTCACAGTACTATGCGCTATCGGTCACTAAGGAGTATTTAGGCTTGGGGGGTGGTCCCCCCGACTTCCCACAAGGTTCCACGTGTCTCGTGGTACTCTGGATCCTGCCGCTGCCTATCGCTTTCATGTACGGGGCTTTCACCCTCTTTGGCCGGTCTTTCCAGGACCGTTCCATTAACGAATTGGCTCACTTTTGCAGTCCGTAACCCCGGAATGCACGCACTCCGGTTTGGCCTCTTCCGCGTTCGCTCGCCGCTACTTACGGAATCGATGTTTCTTTCTCTTCCTCCGCCTACTTAGATGTTTCAGTTCAGCGGGTTCCCTTCCATACGTTATGAATTGGCGTATGGATGACTGGAGGCTTTCCAGCCGGGTTTCCCCATTCAGATATCTCCGGATCAATGGATATTTGCTCCTCCCCGAAGCTTTTCGCAGCTTATCACGTCTTTCATCGGCTCTTAGTGCCAAGGCATCCACCCTGCGCTCTTATTAGCTTAACCAAACGATAACCTCCGCGGGTACGGAGCTTATCTCAGGATGTATAGCGTTACATCCCTTGGTTTCGGTTGTTTACAAACAATTGCTTGTTTTTGTTTTGGTTACTGAAATCTTTCGATTTCCTGTAACACCTCGGATGTCTTGATATTTCTTTCATGATTTCTCATTAAAGTTATCTAGATATTTTCAATATGCGGTTTTCAAGGTACATGCGCGATGCAACAAGAAGCGTGCGGAACCGGATGGAAAACGGCGTTGAAAGCTTGCTTTCATAAGCTGTTTTGTATTCGGTTACATAGGCGTGAAACGCCGCGACTGAGGAAAACATCGTTTTCCGAAGTGACGCTTCGTCACATCGAGTGGAGATGGTGAGATTCGAACTCATGACCCCCTGCTTGCAAGGCAGGT
>JBJEAV010000362.1:0-8057 GCA_051869395.1 Prevotella sp. | reverse complement strand
GTTAAAGAATTTGAATTTCTTTCGGATTTCAATGAAAAGACGTACCTTTGCAAAAACGTTAATCAGTTGAATATGAAAAAAGGATTTATGATAGCGGCTCCCACATCGGGAGCGGGCAAGACAACGGTAGCTGTGGGACTGATGGCACTGTTGGCGAGGAAGGGATATAAGGTGCAGCCGTTCAAGTGCGGGCCGGATTATATCGACACGATGTTTCATGAGGCGGTGTGTGGCAGACCGTCGGTGAATCTCGACCTGTTTATGGCTTCGCATGAACATGTCAGGGAACTTTATAGCCGCTATTCGGCAGATGCTGATGTTGCTGTTGTTGAGGGAATGATGGGAATGTATGACGGATATGAGAGGCAGAATGGCAGTCCGGCAGACATAGCCACGACACTTGGTTTGCCCGTAGTGTTGGTGGTGGATGCAAGTCATACGGGATATTCCATTGCCCCGTTGCTTTATGGATTCAAGAATTTCTGCGTGGATGTAAAGGTTTTGGGTGTTATATATAATAAGGTGGGATCGGAGAGACATAAGAAGTTGCTTAGCGAGGCTTGCGAGGAAGTGGGATTAGAGTGCTTCGGGTTTATTCCGAGGCGGAATGAGGCCGTGAATGGGGAGAGGTATTTGGGATTGGATTTCAGCAGGAAGGCTGATGCGGGGGAATTGGCTGATATGATGGAGGAGAGTGTTGATTGGAGGGGGATTGTTTTTGGGGGAGATGTAGGTTTTGTAGGGGGTGTAGGTTTTGTGGGTGATGTAGGGGGTGTAGGTTTTTTGGGGGAGAAGATTCTTGTTGCGCGGAATGGGGAGGCTTTCTCTTTTGTTTATCAGGAGCATATTGATGTGTTGAGGAGTCGGGGGACGGTGGAGTTCTTCGACCCGGAGGAGGATAGGGAGATTCCACAGGATACTGCGTTGCTTTATCTTCCTGGAGGGTATCCCGAGAAGCATCTCGACGCATTGTATAGGGCGGAAAGATGTAGGAAGTCTATACTTGAATATGCTGAGAGGGGAGGACGGATTATCGCCGAATGTGGCGGTATGATGTATCTCTGCGAGAGTATTCTTTCTGATGACAGAGAGGTGGAGATGTGCGGCGTGCTTCCTTATAAGATTACGGCGAGAAAGGCTGACCGTAAACTGTCGTTGGGTTATCGCCGTGTGGTGATTGACGGAAAGGAATGGCGCGGACATGAATTCCATTATACTCAGTTTATTGAGCCAAGGCCGCAGTCGGCAGCCGTTGTTTATGATGCCCGCGGCAATGTGGTTGACTCGCCCGTAATAAGGCAAGGTAATGTCATTGCAAGTTATACCCACTTGTATTGGGGAAGTCAAGAGAATCTGCCCCTATTTGTATAATAGGAGCTAAAAAATCTCCAATTTATTTGGTGGTTTCAGAATAAAGTGCTACCTTTGCACCAAAAAATGAAGGCAATCGGCGGCAGATGCCGTCCGACGTAAGGGAATCCGAGTGAAAAACCGGAGCTGTTCCTGCAGCTGTAATCCCCCAAAGAAAAGGCCTGTCAGTATAACGCCACTGCACCGACGAAAAGGTGCGGGAAGGTATGACAGGCTGGGGAAAGCCAGAAGACCTGCCTCAAATGCTATAACCTCGGCATACGCCAAGATGTGGCATCGCGCCCTCAGGAATAAGGGTAGGCGAAATCAACATTATTTTATTTTTATTGGTATGAATAACAGAGTTGTTGTGGGCTTACTGGCTCTTGCCGGTTCGTGCCCGCTTGCTTTGGCGCAACAAACTATCGAGAGCAAGGAGAAATTGCAGGAGGTAGTGGTGACAGGTACTGGTACACAGCACCTTCTGAAAGATGCGCCCGTACAGACGGAGGTTATCAGCCGTCAGGCATTGAAGAATTTCGCAGGACGTTCCATCGAGGATATCCTGTCGCAACTGTCGTCTTCGTTTGACTTCGAGCAGGGAGACATGGGTTCGCAGATGCAGATGAACGGTCTGGGCAATTCGTATATCCTTATCCTTATCGACGGCAAGCGACTGCATGGCGACGTGGGAGGACAGAACGACCTCGGACTTATCGACCCAAATAATATCGACCGCATAGAGATTGTCAAGGGAGCATCGTCGGCACTCTACGGCAGTGACGCCATTGCGGGAGTGATAAACATCATCACCAGAAAGCATGACGAAGGACTGATGGTGGAGAACAAGACCAGATACGGCACTCATAACGACGTGCGCCAGCATAATGGCGTGGCACTGAGATGGGGCAAGATAAGTTCATACACCAACTTTCAGTTGCAGCACAACGACGGTTGGCAGAATACTGCCACGGAATACACTCCCTCGTCAGCGGCACCCGTCACCGACTCCAAGAGCAAGACCGCCAATGAGTTTACCAACTGGCAGATAGCCGAGCGACTTGCATGGAATCCCACGAAGGCAATGGAGGTGTATGCCGAAGGTTCGTGGTATCAGAAAGGCATATACCGCGAGAGCGGCAAATATCCCAAATACGATGTATATAACTACGACCTGAAATACAAGAATGCATCGGCAACGGCAGGAATGAAGTGGACAACGGGCAGGGGAGACCTTGTGACGGCAGATGTCAGTTGGAACAAGCATGCCTATTATCACGCCTTCACCACCACAACCCTTGCCGAGGGATTCGACGATAATGGAAATTTTATTCTCGACTATCCCTATTTCGCAGGTCAGAAACTGCTGATGAGCAATCAGGAGCGCACTATGCTCAACGTGAAGGGAGTGTTTGCGCTCACCAACACCAACAAGCTCAGTGCAGGACTTGAGGCAAGATACGACTACCTCGAAGCACCGGCAAGCATCAAGGGAAAGACGGCAAGCGACAATACCGAGGCAATATACTTGCAGGACGAGTTGCAAATCTTTAACCTGTTGCACATCACGGCAGGACTGCGCCTCAACCGCAACGAGAGTTTCGGTTGGCGACTGACCCCAAAGCTCTCGGCAATGCTGAAGGTCAATGACTTGCGAATAAGAGCATCGTGGAGCCAAGGCTTCAAGACCCCAACACTGAAGGAACTGAATTATCAGTATGCCCGCGATATGAACGGTATGATACTCTTTCTCGGTAATCCCAACCTGAAACCCCAGACATCCAATTACGTCTCGCTAAATGCGGAATATACCATCGGTCATTGGAATATCTCGGCGACAGGATATTACAACAAGTTGGGCGACATGATAACCCTCGTAACCATTCCCAATTCGGAAGCTCCCGACGTATATCGCGAGCAGTATGGCGAGATGCTCAGTAAGGTGCGCCGATATATGAATATGGACGATGCGAAGACCTTCGGAGCCGACGTCACATTGAGATACACCACCGACAACCTCTCGTTGGGAGCGGGATACAGTTATCTTGACACCGACGCCAATATCTTCGACACCACCCACGACAAGATGGTGAACGTGACCATCGACGGTATGGCACACCACAAGGGCAACGTCTTCGCCACATGGAACCACAAGTTCTCACCGTCATATAATCTCGGAATCGGCATCTATGGTAAATTTTCAACAAAGAGATACTACCAGACAAACGGCGACGGCAAGGGCTATCAGATATGGCGATTGACCACCACCCACGACCTCGGCAATAAGCACGGAATGGCATACCGCATAGAGGCAGGCATCGACAACATCTTCAATTATGTTGACCGCACGCCCCACGGCCTTCACCTCGGCACAAACACGTCGGGCACAACGCTGTTCGCCTCGCTGACGGTGAGATTCTCACAAGGAAAGAAGATTAACAACATAATTAACAAGAACAAAAAATTCAACGACAATGAAGAAGATTAAGTTTTTTGCAATGATGATTGCCGCCGCAATGATGAGCATATCATTCACGGCATGTAGTGACGACGATGACAACAACAGTAGTAACATCTCAAACACAGAACGTTATCAGCAGGAAGTGGATGCCACGGTGAAGGCACAGAAGCAGAGCACGAAGGCAATCCTGCTCGTGGCATTCGGTTCGACATGGCAGCAGGCTTACGATGCCTTCGACCTCACGGTGAGCGAATACAAGAAGGAGTTCCCCGGCTACGACGTGTATTTGTCCTTCTCGTCAGCCATCTGTATCAACCGTGCCATGGCAGCCGAGAACACTGCTGCACGCTCGTTCTATGAGCCGAAGTACTGGCTCGAAGCTTTCGGTCGCGTGAAGTACAGCGAGATTATTGTGCAGTCGATGCAGGTTATCCCCGGTGAGGAATACACCCGTGTCATAAATGCCATGAAGGACTTCTCCAACAACTCCAACGGTGACCTCGATGATGACTATCTCGCCAGCATGACTCTCAAGCTCGGCTATCCCCTGTTGGCTGAATACCCCTCTGACGTGGATGCACTGGCAAAGGTGCTCGACACCAACTTCGGCAGTTATGCCCAGAAGGGTGCTATGTTGCTGATGGGACACGGTAATCCCGACACCTACGACACATACAAGGCAAACGTGCGCTATACCCAGTTGGAGGAGGCTCTGCAGAAAATCAATCCCAACTATTACGTGGGAACTGTGGATATGAAGGAGAACTTCAAGACACACGTTTATGAGCGTATGCAGGCCAACGGACTTACAACAGGTAATGTGTATTGTGCTCCTCTGATGTCAATCGCCGGCGACCATGCCCACAATGATATGGCAGGTGATGATGATGCCTGGGACAACGGGTATGAATATAACGACGAGGGTGAGGTGGAAGACACCAGTTGGAAATGTTTCTTTGAGCGTATGGGCTATTCGATTGACACCAACAGCTATACCGATACCAACGGTACAGTGAAGGGACTCTTGGAGTTTGCCAACGTGCGTGCACTCTATAAGGCACACACAAGAAATGCCGAGACAGTGGATTACTATCACTCGAAGAATCCGGAATAAATGAAGAGTGAAGAATGAATTTGAAAAGGACAAGTTTTATTTTTATAGTTTCTGTTGCTCTTCCGTTGACTGCCTCGGCGCAGATACATCGGAAGAGTGATACGACAAATGTTTATAAGACGATGAGCCTCAACCCTGTCGTGGTGACAGGGTCGGGGCATCATCAGCGTTTGGGGACTGCTGTGACTCCCGTACACGTAATCACGGCAAAGGAAATAAGTGAGCAGGGAATATCCACCTTCGCCGATGCCTTGACGCGCACCATGCCGCAAATCTCAATGGCTCCCAACTCGATGGGCTCGCAGTTGAGGCTCAATGGTTTAGGCGGCAAGTATATACTTGTACTCATCAACGGCAGGAAACTGAGCGGCGAGATGTCAAATAATGCAGACCTTCAGCGCATCAATATGGCGAGGGTGAAAAGAATAGAGGTGCTCGACGGTGCCGCCAGTTCGCTCTATGGTAGCGATGCCATTGCCGGAGTTATCAATGTCATCACCGAACAGCCCACGAGTGAGCTTGTAAGTGTGACATCAGACACGAGAGTGAGTGGCGAGGGACAATTGACGGAGAGTGTCAATCTCGACATCTTCACTAATGGTTTCGGTTCATACACCTCGTTCAGTCACGACCGTGCTGATAGTTACAGGGTGAACGATTATGAGTATGTCAGCGGAGAGGACGGTGAGACGCAACGCTCCATCTCCCCACTGTTCACCGGCTACCGCAGCAATATCTTCGGGCAGAAGTTCACATGGAAACCCATTAAGAAACTCGCGCTAAATGCAGGACTTGAATACAGCAGAAAGATAACCGACCGTCCTAATACCAATCCAGATGTCAGCGGTGGTCTTGATTATGAGATGCGCTATAAGTCATTACGCTGGAACATCGGAGGTATATACCAGTTTAGCAACCGCAACTCACTTCAAGCCGATTTCACCGTCGATCGCTATCGCTATGGCAAGGAATACGATGTGGAGACATCCACATTTAAAGTGGGCGACTATGTCCAGTCGAAAAAGCAACGTATGATGGAAGGAGAGTTGAAGGCTGTGTTGGGACTGACGGCTAACTCAACCACAATCGTCGGTGCCGACTGGCGTCAGGACAATCTTGTCACCTCCACGGGCAATATCGATGCAAGCGTATATACCCTTGCCGCTTATGCCCAGCACGAGATGCTTCTTGCACAAGGACTGAAAGCGATGCTCGGAGCAAGATACACCTATCACCGTGAGTTCGGCAGTCATCTTACGCCCAAAGTGGCACTGATGTATTCAGCGGGAAAACTGAATTTCCGCGCTACATACAGTAATGGATTCCGTGCCCCGGGAATGGACGAGCTTTACTATCGCTATTTCTCCGTCAACAGGGGAAAGGCACAGGTGTCATTTGGCAACAAAAACCTCAATCCCGAGAAGAGTCATTATGTGTCGCTAAGTGCCGAATACCGCACTGACCGCTTTGCCGTTTCGGTTATGGGGTATATGAACTTCATCAACGATATGATTGTCAAGGACAATATTGCTCTCGACGATGATTCAAGGAAGATGCTTATGGCAGAGTTTCCCGAGATGACCGAGGCACAGGCACAGTCGATGTCAACCTACGCCAACTATGTCAACAGTGACAAGGGAGAGGTGAAGGGAGTGCAGGTGAATGTGCATGCCAACCCCATCGACGGTCTGAACTTCAACATCAACTATGCCTACACATACGCCCGTACGAAGACAGGCGACGAGTGGGCATTGCTCGACCGTAGCATCAAGAACACTCTGACCATGTCGGCAGCTTACTCCCACGCATGGGGCAAGTATCGCCTTTGTGCCGACCTTAACTGTCGCATGCAGTCGAAGACCTATTATTCAGCATATAACGACGCACCGGGATATGGGGTGTGGAACTTCAACACCACGCATACGTTCACCCTTAACCGTTGGCTCGTTATAGAACCGAAGTTTGGCATTGACAATATATTTAATAAGGTGGACAACCGCATCGACAGCTCGAAGACAACATACGCGTTGTATTCTCCCGGTCGCATGTTGGTTGCAGGATTGAAGATAAGATTATGAGTTCAATAATAGTAGTCGGGATAGGTCCCGGAAGCATTGAAGACATGACGATGGCAGTAAGGCAGACACTCCATACTGCCGATGTCATCGTAGGCTATAAGTATTACTTCCAGTTTATCAGCGGTTTCATTTCCTCGCATACGGAATGTATCGACACCGGCATGAAGAAGGAGCGCGAGAGGGCTGAGAAGGCATTCGAACTTGCCGAACAGGGAAGGCAAGTGGTAGTGATATCGTCGGGAGATGCCGGAATCTATGGTATGGCATCGTTGATATACGAAATGAAATATCAACGCGAGTCGGACATCGACATCATCGTACATCCGGGCATCTCCGCTTTTCAGAAAGCTGCTTCATTATTAGGAGCGCCCATCAGTCATGACTTCTGTGTGCTGTCACTCTCAGACCTCATGACCCCATGGGCGCTCATTGAGCGACGAATAAAGGCGGCAGCGGAAGCCGACTTCGTCACTGCTGTGTATAACCCACGCTCCAACGAGCGTTATTGGCAGTTGGACAGATTGCGCGAGATATTCCTCAACGAGGGACGCTCGCCTGAGACTCCAGTGGGATATGTTCGACAGGCAGGAAGGGACGGCGAGACGGTAAAGATAACAACCCTCGCCTCTCTCGACACTAAGGACATAGACATGCTGACGGTGATTATTATCGGCAATAGTCAGACAAGACAACTACGGCCCCCCCTGCCCCCCGGTGGGGGGAAGCAAGGCGTGATGGTAACACCCCGCGGTTACTTTGCTGACGTACATCCCCCCTACGGGGGGCTTGGGGGGGCTGGTGCTGCCATCATGACCCAAAGTTTCCGCACCATCCTCTCCGAGATGAAGCATCCCGACATTCCCGTTGACAAGAGATGGCTGATGCTTCATGCCATTCATACCACAGCCGACTTTGATATGGAAAATATCCTGTATATCGACGATGATGCCCCGGCAAGGATATTCGAGAGCATAAGGAGTGGCAAACTGAAAACGATAGTCACCGACGTGACTATGGTGGAAAGTGGAATACGCAAGGCTGCCCTCGCGAGATT
>JBJEAV010000361.1:0-1721 GCA_051869395.1 Prevotella sp. | reverse complement strand
TAAGGGGAGATAAGGGAAGTTAAGGGGAGATAAGGGAAGTTAAGGGGAGATAAGGGACAAATGTTTTAGCATTATATATAGAATTAAGAATGTTGAAGAATGTATTAGAACAGAAAACGGAGCAAAAAATGACGCAGACGGTCAGCCAGCAGCAACTCCTGCAGGCTATGTTGACCGAACTGCCCGTTAATCAGCTCATCGACAGGATTAATGCCGAAATGGATGACAATCCTGCCCTTGAACTGGCTTCTGATGACATTGCCGATACTGACTCTTCCTCTGCTGATGACCTGCAGGATGATATGTCCCAAGGCGATGACTCTGCCGATGATTACGAGGCCCAGTCGGAGAAAGAGGACAGGCAGACCGCCCTTGACGATGCCCTCAGCGGAATAGGGCGCGACGATGAGGACCTGCCTGTATATCAGGAGAGGCAACGCGACTTCGAATACGGTTCCACGCAGTCGTTCTATGACCAGTTGGTGGAGCAGATGAACGAGACCGAACTTACTCCTCTCCAGGCGAAGGTGATGGAATATCTCATAGGTTCGCTCGACGATGACGGCCTGTTGCGCAAGTCTTCGGGAGACATTGCCGACGAGCTTGCCATATATAATAATGTATATGTGTCAGAAGAGGAGATAGACGAAGTGATAGACAAGTTGCAGCAGTTTGACCCCGCGGGAATAGGGGCACGCTCCTTGCAGCAGTGCCTGCTATTGCAGATCAGAAGGCGTGCAGTGACCTTGCTCACCCGCCGGATGGAGGCAGTGGTGGAGGATTTCTTCGATGATTTCATCCGCAACCGGTGGGAGCGCATACGTTCATCCCTCCAGATGACCAAGGACGAGACCGACGAGGTGTATGCCGAGTTGCGCAAGCTCAATCCCAAGCCGGGGGCGTCGATGAACGATGTGGTGGGCAGGAATATGGAGCAGATTACCCCCGACTTCATCGTAGATACACATGACGACGGTTCGGTGACGTTTGTGCTCAACAACGGCGAGGTGCCGGAGCTATGTGTGTCTCGCTCGTTCACAGATATAATACGTGAGTATGAGTCGAAGGAGAATGTCAGTCGCAGTGCCGGTGATGCCGTGGTTTATGCCAAGAGCAAGGTGGATTCGGCACAGCGGTTTATCAATGCCATACAGATGCGCAACCGCACACTGTTCAAGACTATGGCAGCCATCATCCACTGGCAGCACAAGTTCTTTGAGGATGGCGACGAGAGTTCCCTCCGCCCGATGAAGCTCAAGGACATATCCGAAAAGACAGGCATAGGGATTTCAACCATTTCCCGTGTCAGCAACAGTAAGTATGCGCTCACCAAGTGGGGAATATTCCCGTTGCGTCATTTCTTCTCCGAAGGATATGTGACAGACGATGGCGAGGAGATGTCAACCCGCGAGATAAAGGCGGCACTGAAGGACATAGTGGATGCCGAAGACAAGAGCGACCCATTGTCCGACGAGGCATTATGCAAGATGTTGGCTGAGAAAGGTTATCCGATAGCAAGGCGCACGGTGTCGAAATACCGTGAGATGTTAGGAATACCGGTGAAGAGGATGAGAAGGGTCCCCCTGCCCCCCAGTGGGGGGTAGCCTGCGGAATAAACTCCTTGAACTCCAAAATGAATATTGAAGAATGAAGAGAGCTAATAAAATGATACTGGGAGCGAGGGTGTTGAGTGCGGTGTTCAATCCCTTTTATCTCCCCAC
>JBJEAV010000360.1:0-1727 GCA_051869395.1 Prevotella sp. | reverse complement strand
GCTGCTCTCCGTTCCGTGTGCCAATCGCACGTCTTGCCGCCGCCCAGGCAGCTGTAGAAGATTAATCTATATAGACTGTAATAATGTAAAATCCCCTCCTGCATATTGCTTGCAGAAGGGGTTTTTTATTATCATTTACTCAACTTTAGAACGTAAAAAACTGTCGAGAATCCACCCGCAGTCGGGCAACCTAATCATATACAGACATATCGTATGTGCTTTGCCATAGCTCTTGTATTTTATTTGATTCAACATCTGTTATTGTCTTCTCTATTTGCCCTTTCTTAATGTCTCATCCTGCCTATTATATATGTATAACCAAGGCTATTTGGAATGTGACAAGACAGGGCTTATATAATGTAAAGCCCCTACAACGGGAGTCAACATAATCATATATATACAGCGAAAACACTCAACCAGCAAAGGTCGATATTCTTTTTGAAGAAAACGCCCGCTGGTATGCAAGGTTTTGGGCTTTCGGGCATTTTAATGGTATAGACGGCTTGTTCGGCTATGCTTTTTCCGTATTCAGAAGTGAAAAACGGGGATTCGGAGAAATAAAGTTGTATATGTAGGGGTAAACCATTAACTTTGCAACCCAAAAAAACATAAATAACAATGATTCGTAAGATAATATATACTGTTTTTGCGCTATGTATGATATCAACGGCGTGTATGGTGACCGCATGTTCGCAAAACAATGACGAGAAGACGAAAAAAGTGATAGTGAAGACGGAGAGACCCTCGGCCTGCATGGACAGAACGGGCGACGACTATTCGTTCATCGCTCAGCCTTGGCGCACGTCTGAACTGTCGTTCAGGGTGAGCGGGCCTATCGACCGTCTGGAGGTGTATGCCGGCAACCGCTATAGTCGCGGCAGTATCATAGCCGAGATTGACCCACGAGACTTCCGCATCAGGAAGGAAAGGGCTGAGGCATCGTTCAGGCAGATGGAGGCGGAATACAAGCGAGTGTCGTTGCTATACGACAAGAACAACGTCTCGGCAAGCCTGTATGAGAAGACCAAGGCCGACTATGTGGCGGCTAAGGCTGCATACGACGTGGCAACCAATGAGCTGAACGACACACGGCTCGTGGCTCCGTTCGACGGGTATATAGGTGAGGTGTTCATCGAGAAATACCAGGACGTGAAGGCATCGCAACCCGTGGTCACGCTGATAGATATCAGCAGGCTGAAGGTGGAGATATATGTCACACAGGATATTGCGAAGACGGTGAAGAGGGCAAGGGAGATAACGCTTGTGTTCGACACTGAGCCTGAGCGGCAATATAGTGCCAAGGTGGTGGAGGTGTCGAAGTCGGCGATGAGGAACAACCTGTCTTATCTGCTGACCGCCATGCTGCCCAATGATGACGGACGACTGCTGGCAGGAATGTCGGGAAAGGCGAGGCTGAAGGGCGACGGGGGAGGAACGATGACGCGAGGCCCGACGGGGGAAGGAACGATGACGCGATGCCCTACGGCAAAACCGTCGGGAACGGTGGATGTGGGGCGGTGGCTGTTCCATTGGGGGCTTTGTGCCATCGGCACGTGGATGGGGATTTTGTATGGGTTGTGGATATGCATACGTCAACCGTGAGCAAGAGAAAGGTGGAAAGGGGAGAACTGCTGCCTGACGGCATGGTGAGCATCACACGCGGACTTGACACAACCGATATGATTGCAACCACGGGACTGCGCTTCCTGTCAGACGGAATGGCGGTG
>JBJEAV010000359.1:0-8103 GCA_051869395.1 Prevotella sp. | reverse complement strand
GGGAAGAAAGACGTTTCGACTCTCCCGAGGCTCTCGTGGAGCAGTTGAACAAGGACTTGGATTATATAATAAAAACCAAAAAATATGAAAAAGACAGTTTATGACGTATTCATCTATTTGGTGGCTTTTTCTGTCATACAAATAATCGTTTCATTGGCAGGTGGCCTTATGTTTGAAACGAATGCTGACAGTCCGATGGCGTTAGTGATAATATCCGCCACGGCAAGTATCATCACATTGATATTATTCCTCTGGAGGAAATGGACTCCCGTGGGCAAGACCTACATCCAATCGAAGCCATGGGCAACACTCGCATGGAGCGCAGTGGCAGCCATAGGAGCGGTGATTCCGTCAGTATGGCTACAGGAGCAGATGCCCGAATTGCCAGATACCGTGGGAGATGTGTTGACCCAAATCATATCCACCCCCGGGGGATATTTCGTGATAGCACTGTTGGCACCCTTGGTGGAAGAGGTGGTGTTCCGTGGAGCCATACTCAGAACGCTTCTGTCGTCGATGCAAAGCAAATGGGGGGCGATATGCTTCACGGCAGTATTGTTCGCCCTTATTCACGCCAATCCCGCCCAGATGCCCCATGCCTTTCTGATGGGATGGCTTATGGGATGGCTATATATGCGCACTGGCAGCATCCTGCCCGCAGTGGTGTTCCATTGGGCAAACAATACCGTGGCTTATCTCATCGCGGTGGCATATCCTGGAAACGACATGAAACTTGTAGATATCTTCAGCGGCAATGAGACAGCGGTCTTGCTGAGTGTAGTGTTCTCGCTATGTATCTTCATTCCGGCGTTGTTGCAGTTGAATATATGGACAAAAAATAGGGGTCGCTGATTTGGCGACCCCTTACAACGTTAGTATGTTATGAAAAATTTGAGAGAACAGAAACTTCACAGTTTCATTTCGTTTTATTAAACATGATTTTATATTATAGAGAAAGCATAGAAATTATTATCTGATGTTGTTTTCAGCGGCAACCTCCGGCTTGATGGAGTCGGTCATTGTCCTGACGCTCTTGGCAGCCACAGAGTCGATAGCCGTCTGGCCTACCCCGGCCGTCACCATTCCATCGTTAACCTTCACCGTGTCGGCAGCCATCATCATCTGCTCGTGTTGCCACTGGTTGTCGCGAGGCATAGTCCCCATCGACCATTGTGCGGCATCCACCACCGTGAGCACCATCGCCACAATGGCGGCAGCCTTGAAGAGAGGCTTGAGATACGAGGACAAAGCCACCCTCTTAGCCTTTACCACCTTGGGAGTCTCGATGTTGTTCTCCTCGATGGCAGCCAGAACCTTTTGGTCGAACTCGTCGCCAAGCGGCTCACTGTCAGCAGACTGCTTTTGATATTCAAACAGACTGCGGTATTTGATTAGTCGCGCCGGCACATCCTTCTGGCTGAAGAAGGTGCGCAGGATGGATTCCTCCTCGATGGTGGTCTCGCAATCCCAATAGCGCTCGAGCAACTGTTCAATATACTTATAGTCCATAATAATCTTCTGATTCCAAGAATTTCTTTTTAATCGTTTGTCGCGCCCTGAAGAGAGTGACCTTCACCTGTTCGTCGGTCATCTGCATCACGTTTGCGATTTCCTTATAGCTCATGCCCTCGAAGTCCCTAAGCTGTATCACGCTCTTTTGCTTTTCGGGCAGTTGGTCCACCAGAGTTTTCACCAACGACATTCTGTCGCTCAGCTGAACCTGTTCCTCTGGATTGGATGAATAGGATGTGTCAACCGCCTGACTTTGTGCCTCATCGAGGCTTTCGTTGTATATGTCCGCCCTACGTGTACGGTCGATGGCGAGATTTCGGCAGATGGAGTAGCAGAAGGCCTCGATGGATTCTATCTCGTCCCAGTGCTCACGCCTTTTCCACACCTTTATCAGCGTTTCCTGCACGATGTCCTCGGCATCAGCATTGTTGAGAGTGATGCGTTGCGCCAACCGGAAGAGTTTGTTCTTCAGCGGAAGGATGTCGTTGCGAAAGCTGATTTTATCCATTCTCTATATTGAAGACGTTTGATATGGGGAAATGTTACATGGAAATGTGTTAAAATATGTTTTTATTTTTAAACACAAAGACACGAAGAAACAAAGTTCTTTTTCGCTGAAGGAAGATACAGAGAGCAGCAAAGCTGCTTACAAAGACCACTAAGTTTTTTAATTGGTTGGGACGCGCAGCCTCCCAGCGGCATCCACATCCCCAGCGCTAAAGAGCTGTGTCTATACTTTGGTATAGCCGATAGCAAATAAAGCCTTCTACACATCGCGTAGCCCAGCCGAGTCTTTTAAAAAAAAGCCGTGTCCATCCGTGCCTAAAAAAATGCGCAACTCCTGATTATTCAATCACCGTCCCTCCTTCTTGCCCGAGGGCATCTGCCTTGGTGATAACCACTCGTTTCACTCCTGCCGCAACGGCATCCAGGGAGTTTTCTATCTTTGGAATCATGCCTCCGGCTATTGTGCCGTCGGACACATAGCGGGTGAAATCATCACGGGTGATTACGGGAATCACACTGTCGTCATCATCGGGATTGGACAGTACGCCCTTCTTCTCGAAGCAGAAGGTGAGGGTGACGTCATAATAGGGAGCGAGCGCCTTGGCGGTCTCTGCGGCTATAGTGTCGGCATTGGTGTTGAGGATGTGTCCCTCGCCATCATGGGTCAGGGGAGCCATCACGGGGGTGATACCAGCCTCAATGAGGGTGGAGAGCATTCGGCCGTCTGCCTTATCCACATCTCCAACAAAACCATAGTCAATGCCGTTTTTCAATGGACGCTTGTGAGAACGAATCACATCCACATCGGCACCGGTGAGACCGAGGGCATTCACCCCCACAGCCTGCGATCTTGCAACAACATTCTTGTTTACAAGTCCGCCATATACCATAGTCACCACTTCGAGCATATCGGAATCTGTGATTCGTCTGCCGTTCACCATCTTTGTCTCGATGCCGAGTGAAGCCGCCACCTTGGTGGCTCGACGTCCTCCTCCATGCACCAACACCTTCTTGCCCTCGATGGCAGAGAAATCCTTAAGCAGACGGGAAAGCTGTTCCTCATCCTCTACCACAGCACCCCCCACCTTTATTATATTAATGGGGCATCGCCCTTCTGGACTCCCCGAGGGGAGTGATTTTTCGTCATTCATAATTATATATTTTTAATAATACTAACAACCCGTCAACTAATGAAAATGTTAACTTGTTACCCGTTAACTCGTTAATTTTTTCAACTCGTCAATTATTCAAGATACGTATATCCATAAAGTCCCGAGCGATAGTTGGAGAGGAACTCCTTGCCCTCTTCGAGCGTGATCTTTCCTGCCTTCACGCTCTTTGTCACCCATATCTCCAGCTGGCGCACGAGCTTCTTCGGGTCATACTGCACATAGTCGAGCACCTCGGCAACAGTCTCGCCATCTATCACCTGGTCGATGTGGTAATGATTGTCCTTCACACTGATATGAACGGCAGTGGTGTCGCCAAAGAGATTGTGCATGTCGCCGAGAATCTCCTGATAGGCTCCCACGAGGAATACTCCAAGATAATACTGCTCGTTCTTGCGCAGAGTGTGTACAGGCAGGATGTGAGAGTTGTTGCGGTTGGTGACGAAGTTAGCTATCTTTCCGTCGCTGTCGCAAGTGATGTCCTGCAATGTGGCACTTCGGGTGGGTCGCTCGTTGAGCCTCTGGATAGGCATTATCGGGAAGAGCTGGTCTATAGCCCACGAGTCGGGCAACGACTGGAAGAGCGAGAAATTGCAGAAATACTTGTCGGCAAGCAACTTGTCGAGATTCATCAGTTCCTCGGGCGTATGCTTCAGATGCTTCGCGAGGATATTTATCTCATGGCAAACGCTCCAGTACATGCTCTCAATCTCAGCGCGAGTCTTGAGGTCAACCATTCCGTGGGTGAAGAGGTCGAGACACTCCTCACGAATCTGTTCGGCATCATGCCAGTCCTCGAGCATCGAGCGCGGGTTGAGATTGTCCCATATATCATACAGGTCCTTGACGAGCTGATGGCTGTTGGCATCCGGCTCATATTCCTCGGGCATCTCGGGGAGGGAGGCCGTTTCGAGCACGTCGATGACAAGCACCGAGTGGTGGGCAGTGAGCGAGCGTCCGCTCTCGGTGATAAGGTTGGGATGCGGGAGTTCGTTCTTGTTGGCAGCCTCCACGAAGGTGTATATACAGTCGTTGACATACTCCTGGATGGAATAGTTGACCGAACTCTCGCTACTTGGCGAGCGCGTTCCGTCATAGTCAACACCGAGACCTCCACCGCAGTCAACGAAATCCACGTTATATCCCATCTTGTGAAGCTGGACATAGAACATCGAAGCCTCACGAAGGGCAGCCTGAATACGACGAATCTTGGTAATCTGGCTGCCTATATGAAAATGTATCAGGCGCAGGCAGTCGCGCATACCTTTCTTATCAAGCAGGTCGAGAGCCTCAAGGAGTTCGCTGCTGGTGAGTCCGAACTTGCTGGCGTCGCCACCGCTTTCCTCCCATTTTCCGCTGCCCGATGATGCGAGCTTGATGCGTATGCCGAGGTTAGGCCTGACGTTGAGTTTCTTGGCCTCACGGGCGATAAGCTCCAGTTCGTTGGGTTTCTCGACAACGATGAAAATCCTCTTGCCCATCTTCTGTGCGAGCAATGCGAGTTCGATGTAGCTCTGGTCCTTATATCCGTTGCAGATAATCAGCGAGTCGCTCTGGCACTGCACAGCTATTACGGCATGAAGCTCAGGTTTGGAACCCGCCTCGAGACCGAGGTTGAACTTGCGTCCGTGGCTGATAATCTCCTCAACCACGGGCTGCATCTGGTTAGTCTTAATCGGATAGATTATAAAGTTCTCCGCCTTGTATTCATATTCCTCAGCCGCCTTCTTGAAGCAGCTGCTGGTCTTCTCGATACGGTTGTCGAGAATATCGGGAAACCTGAGAAGCACCGGAGTGGTGACGTCACGCAGTGCGAGTTCGTCCATCACTTCACGGATGTCGATTTGGGTCTGGTTCTTGCAAGGTGTGACATAGACGTCACCTTCTTCATTAATACCGAAATAGGAGGTGCCCCAACCATTAATGTTGTAGAGCTCTTTCGAGTCTTCTATAGTCCACTTTTTCATTCTTGTCCGATAAGATCTATTATTCTTTTTACTGATATTTGAATTTTCTCATAATTGTCCAACAGGCTCACGTCGAGCGTGTGTTTCGCCTTGGTGTAATATTCCTCGCGTATCTTGAGCTGCTCCTTGATGAAGGCGATAAGCTCCTCGGGGGTCTTGTTCTTGAGCAGGGGTCGCTCCACCTTGCCCATGAGCAGGTGCTTGTAGAGCACTTCGGGTTCTGCCTTCAGATAGACGACATCCCCCTGACCGTTCATATAGTCCATATTGTCGAAGAAGCAAGGGGTGCCGCCTCCGCAACTTAGGACCACGTCCTCGAACTCCGCCACTTCGTGAAGCATGTTGTGCTCAATCTGGCGGAATCCCTCCTCACCACGTTCGGCGAAGATCTGGGGTACGGTCTTGTGCATACGGCTCTCTATATACCAGTCGAGGTCGTAGAACTGCAATCCCAATTCCTTGGCAAGTGACTTGCCCACGGTTGTCTTTCCGGCTCCCATGTAGCCGATGAGGATTACTCTTTTCATTTCTTCTTGACAGGTGTTGATTCGATAATCTGCTTGCACTCCTCGTAGGTCAGTTCAGCTGCCCTCTCGTGCAAGTTCTTTGGCAGGCGGTAGTTGGTGCCGTCATACTGGATATAGGGGCCGTAGCGTCCGTTGAGGACCTCCATCTTGGGGTCTTCGCTGAAGCTCTTGAGATGGCGTTGCTGTTCCTGATGGCGCTTGCCGTCGATGAGCGCGATGGCATCAAGGAGGGTTATCGTCAGAGGATCCAAATCCTTGGGCACTGAGACGTATTTCTTGTCGTGCAGGATATATGGACCGAAGCGTCCCGCACCCACGGTGACGTTCTTGCCCTCATACTTGCCAAGTTCGCGAGGCAACTTGAACAGTTCCATGGCCTCATCGAGCGTGATGCTCTCCATACTGAACTCAGAAGGCAACTGTGCGAACTTCGGCTTCTCCTGGTCTTCGGCATCACCAATCTGCACAACAGGACCAAATCGGCCTATCTTGACATATACAGGTTTGCCCGACTTGGGGTCAAGACCCAACTGTCGCTCTCCCGCCTTGTGTTCAGCCCTTATGTTCATCGTCTTCTCCACCACCGGCTCGAAGTCGTCATAGAACTCACGCATCATGTCGGTCCACTTCTCATTGCCCTCTGCAATCTCGTCGAACTTCTGCTCCACCTTGGCGGTGAAGTTATAGTCCATGATTCCGGGGAAATACTTCAGCAGGAAGTCATTCACCACGATACCGATGTCTGTGGGCATCAGCTTGCCCTTGTCATTGCCGGTAATCTCGGAGCGGGTCTTCTCTGTGACCTGCTTGCCCTTGAGGACGATGGAGATGAGCTGGCGCTCCTCGCCCTTCTTGTCGCCCTTGTGTACATATTCACGCTGCTGGATGGTGCTGATGGTGGGAGCGTAGGTGGAAGGACGTCCGATGCCAAGTTCCTCAAGTTTATGCACAAGACTTGCCTCGGTGTATCTCATCGGGCTTTGGGTGAATCTCTGCAATGCCGAAACCTCACGACGCTGAAGTTCCTGACCCTCATTCAAGGGGGGCAACATTCTTGTGCCCTCACCGTCGTTGAGTTCCTCTTCATCCGTGGATTCATGATATACCTTTATAAATCCGTCGAACTTCACAACCTCACCATTGGCTATAAACTGTTCATCAAGTCCTGTGCCGGAGATATTCACTGTGGTCTTCTCAATCTCGGCATCAGCCATCTGGCTTGCTATGGTGCGCTTCCAAATCAACTCATATAGACGCCTTTCCTGCATCTTGCCTTCTATGGTGGAAGCAGACATGTCGGTAGGACGGATGGCCTCGTGAGCCTCCTGGGCACCCTTCGACTGAGTGTGGAACTGGCGAGGCTTGCTGTATTTCTCGCCCCACAGCTTGCCAATCTCGTCCTTGCTGCCGTTGATGCAGAGTTCGGAGAGGTTGACAGAGTCTGTACGCATATAGGTTATCATACCGTTTTCATACAGATGTTGGGCTATCGTCATTGTCTGGGAAACGGTGAATCCCAACTTGCGTGCCGCCTCCTGCTGCAATGTGGATGTAGTGAAAGGAGGAGCAGGAGAACGCTTAAGAGGTTTCTTGCTCACGGCATCCACCTTGAACTCGGCAGTGAGGCATTTCTCCATGAAGACCAACACCTCTGCCTTTGTCTTGAATCGCGACGGCAGTTCGGCCTTAACCTCTGACATTGAGCCATCCTCACCCTCGACTCCGAACACTGCACTCACACGGAAGTAAGACTCGCTCTTGAAATTCTGAATCTCCCTCTCGCGCTCAACAATCAAGCGTACGGCAACACTCTGCACACGACCTGCCGAGAGAGCGGGCTTTACCTTGCGCCACAATACCGGAGAAAGCTTGAAGCCCACGATACGGTCGAGCACACGTCTCGCCTGTTGAGCATTCACGAGATTCATGTCCAGATGACGCGGGTTCTTGATAGCCTCCAAGATAGCGGGTTTGGTGATTTCGTGGAACACGATACGGCTTGTTTTCTCCTCATCAAGACCGAGCACCTCACACAAGTGCCATGATATGGATTCTCCCTCACGGTCCTCATCGGATGCGAGCCACACCTTTTCGGCTTGTTTGGCATTAGCCTTAAGTTCCTTAACCACCTTAACTTTCTCTTCGGGTATCTCATAGTCAGGCTGCAACGTGTCGATATCCACACTGAGTTCCTTTTTCTTCAGGTCTCTGATATGACCATAGCTTGACATCACCTTAAAGTCATCGCCAAGAAATTTTTCTATCGTCTTCGCCTTGGCAGGCGACTCGACTATAACCAGATTTTTCTGCATAATCTATGTATTGTTTTTAAATTTGGGTGCAAAAGTAAACAAAAAACTCCCTATCACCTTATATATAATAAAACTTTTCATATTTTTTAAGTTTTTGAAATATTCATTT
>JBJEAV010000358.1:0-1749 GCA_051869395.1 Prevotella sp. | reverse complement strand
AGCCCTGAAAGGGCGACATAACATAGGATAGGGCGGAAGCCCTATCTTCGATGGTCTCTCCCACCACTCCCCCTCCCCCACGCGCCTCGGCGCGTGGGGGAGGGGGAGGAAAATAAATATCGTCATACACAGGGTTGACACCCTGTGCTATTCTATGTCGCCCTTACAGGGCTATACGTTTGCACATCTCCGCGGGCTATACGTTTGCGCATCTCTGCGGGACGCCCACGTCCCCAGTGCAAAATACCTACTTTTGGGTATGCCCAAAATTTCGTCATTTGCCCGAAAATACCTACCTTTGCACCCGAAAAAAGAGTAAGGTAAAAAGGTTAGAAAGAATGAGAATTTATACCATTATTATTAATATGGTGGGCATGATGGTGTTGTGTCCCGCCTTGGCTTCTGCCTCGATGCAGGCAGATATGGAGAAGGAAGTGGTTAAGAATAACCATGAGCATGAAAAGGACATATACAAGACCGTGGGACTCGACGAGGTGGTCGTGTCGGCAAACAAGAACGAAGTGAAAAGATGCGACGCCCCCGTGGTGGTGAGCGTCATCGGAGCCAAACTCTTTGATACGGTCAACTCGCCCGACCTCGCCAAGTCGCTCAACTACCAGTCTGGACTGCGCGTGGAGAACAACTGCCAGAACTGCGGATTCCCGCAGGTGAGAATCAACGGACTCGAAGGCCCTTATTCGCAGATACTTATCAACAGCCGCCCGGTGGTGAGTGCCCTCTCGGGAGTGTATGGCCTTGAGCAGATTCCCGTAAATATGATCGACCGCATAGAGGTTGTGCGAGGAGGGGGATCTGCACTCTTCGGCGCAAACGCCGTGGGCGGCACTATCAATATCATCACCAAGGACCCTAAGGACAACTCCTTCCAGGTGAGCAACACGCTGTCGCTCATTGGCAGCAATACATGGGAGGAAAACATGGGAGCAAACGCCTCGATAGTGGATCCCGACAACAAGTATGGACTCGCCCTATACCAGTCATACCGCAACCGCCAACCCTACGACCGCGATGACGATGGTTTCTCCGAGATAGGAAAGATTTCGGCTCACACCTTCGGACTCCGCGGATATTACCGACCCACGAAGATGAGCCGATTGGGAATAGAATACCACACCACCAACGAGTTCCGCCGCGGAGGAAACAAGTTTGACCTCGAACCTCTCTTCACCGACATCACCGAGATGACCAGGCATATAATAAATAGTGGTGGAGTAAACTATGACATGTTTTGGAATGAGTATGCCCACAAGCTGTCGATATATTCGTCAGTGCAGCATGTTGACAGGAACAGCTATTACGGTGCGCAGCAGAATCCCGACGCATACGGCAAGACCAAGGACCTGACATACGTGGGAGGCGCAACATACAACGGCAAGCTCAAACAGCTCGTCTTTGCCCCTGCCACACTTACCGCAGGACTGGAATACCAGTATAACTCGCTCCACGACATCATGACAGGATATGACCGCGACCTCAGACAGGACGTGAAGATAGCCAGTGGATTCGTGCAGTCGGAATGGAAGATAAGCCAGGTGACTCTACTTGCCGGACTCCGTCTCGACAGTCATAACCTCATCGACAATCCCATCCTCAGTCCGCGAGTGAACATGATGTGGAAACCCAACGACAACATACAGGCACGACTGACATGGTCAACGGGATTCCGCGCCCCGCAGGCATACGACGAAGACCTCCACGTGACTGCCGTGGGAGGCGAGGGAGTGCTCA
>JBJEAV010000357.1:0-1750 GCA_051869395.1 Prevotella sp. | reverse complement strand
GATAGCCTGTCCCTTCTCGCGGATGATTTCCATTGCCTTGTTGAAGTCGCCCTCAGCGTCGGTGAGAGCCTTCTTGACATCAGCGAGACCGGCACCGGTCATTGTGCGCAGCTTCTTGATGTCTTCCATATTTGGTTTGTAAGCCATAATCTTAATATTTCAATTTTTCAATATTTCAATTTTTCAATATTTCAATTTTTCAATATTACTCCTCAGCAGCTTCCTCAGCGGCGGGAGCGTCCTTGCGGGCCTTGCGTGAGCCACGCTTGCCCTTGCCCTCGGCAGCCTCTTCACCCTGAGCCTCGGCAGCCTTCTCGTCAGCCTTCTCAGCCTTGCGCTCCTCGAGGCCCTCGGCGATGGCACCGCAGCAAGCGTTGAGGATTACCTCTACGCTGTCCTTGGCATCGTCGTTGGCAGGGATGGCGAAGTCAACATCGTTGGGGTTAGAGTTGGTGTCAACGATTCCGAATACAGGAATACCGAGACGCTGAGCCTCCTTGACGGCGATTGCCTCCTTGCATACGTCGATGACGAAGAGTGCAGACGGCAGACGTGTCAGGTCGGAGATAGAACCGAGGTTCTTCTCGAGCTTGGCGCGCTGGCGTGTGATCTGGAGGAGCTCACGCTTAGAGAGGTTAGAGAATGTACCGTCATTCATCAGCTTGTCGATGTTCGCCATTTTCTTCACAGCCTTGCGGATAGTTGGGAAGTTGGTGAGCATACCGCCCGGCCAACGCTCGATAACGTAAGGCATGTTTACGCTTGTAGCCTTCTCAGCCACAACGTCCTTAGTCTGTTTTTTAGTAGCGACGAACAGGATCTTCTTGCCCGATTTGGCAATCTGCTTGAGAGCCTCTGCAGCCTCGTCAATCTTGACTACGGTCTTGTGGAGGTCGATGATGTGAATACCGTTACGCTCGGTATAGATGTATGGAGCCATTGCGGGGTTCCACTTGCGGCGGAGGTGGCCAAAGTGGCAGCCAGCCTGCAGCAGCATATCAAAATTTGTTCTTGACATTGTCTTAAATGCTTTTTTTTAAAATTGTTGTTTACTTTCTTTTTAATTCTTTTTGTTAGAATCAACCGGCGGGTAGTCCTCTCCCGATTACTTCGAGGAGTCGGGCCGGTTTAGATGCTAAACAAGATAGCGTATTAACGCTTGCTGAACTGGAAGCGGCGGCGAGCCTTTGGCTGACCCGGCTTCTTACGCTCAACGGCACGGGAGTCGCGTGTGAGGAATCCCTTGTCCTTGAGAGCCTTCTTGTCTTCAGCGTTAATCTTCACCAATGCGCGGGCGATAGCGAGGCGGAGAGCCTGGCTCTGACCGGTGAAACCGCCACCGTCGAGATTGGCCTTGATGTCGTACTTCTCAACAGCATCGAGCAGAAGCAGCGGCTGCTTCACTACATACTGAAGGATAGCTGACGGGAAAAAGTCTGTAATATCTCTTTTATTGATCGTGATCTTGCCAGTACCCTCGCTGACATATACTCGTGCTACAGCACTCTTGCGGCGACCAATTGCGTTAATCATTTCCATTCTACCTTAATTATTTATACTGGTTAATATCAATTGTCTTTGGCTTCTGAGCCTCGTGCTTGTGCTCAGTTCCCTCGTAAATATAGAGGTTGTTCAACAGGCTGCGTCCAAGAGGACCCTTGGGGAGCATACCCTTAACAGCATGGCGGAGTATTCTCTCAACACCACCCTCGCGCTTGCGGAGCTCGGCAGGAGTGTTGAAACGCTGACC
>JBJEAV010000356.1:0-1751 GCA_051869395.1 Prevotella sp. | reverse complement strand
TTGCGGAGAGTGAGGGATTCAAACCCCCGATACCCGGAAAGGGTATACCGGATTTCGAGTCCAGCGCATTCGGTCACTCTGCCAACTCTCCTTGGTTTTGCGGGTGCAAAGGTAATAATTTTATTGGAAACCACAAAAGAAATTTGCAATTTTAACATAAATGAACACATTAGACATCCTTTTCCTTGCTGTGGCTCTTGCCATGGACTGCTTTACGGTATCAATAGTGAGCGGTGTGATTATGAAACAGTGGACTGCCGCCCCTATGCTGCGCATGAGCCTTCTCTTCGGCTTGTTCCAGGCTCTAATGCCATTGGCTGGCTGGTTGGGCATATCTTTCTTCAGCACTTATCTTGCTTCCGTTGACCATTGGATAGCCTTTGCCCTCCTTGCCTTCATTGGCGGCAAGATGGTGAAGGAATCGTTTGAGGATGAAGACGAGGAGCATCCTCATTTCAATCCCTCACGCCTGCGCACCCAGCTCATGCTCTCCATAGCCACGAGCATTGACGCCTTGGCAGTTGGCATCTCCTTTGCCTGCCTTGGCTATGAGTCGCTGTCTTCTCTCGCCTTCCCTCTCACCGTCATCGGTTTGGTGTCAGTGATTTTCGCCATAGTAGGCAATCTCCTTGGCATACGTTTTGGCAAGGCCATTGCCCGTCGCCTGCGTCCCGAACTTTTCGGAGGAATAGTACTGCTGTTCATTGGCGTCAAGATTCTCCTGACCCATCTCTTTGACCTTTAGAACCTCAGCGTGGCGCATAGTCCCTTGCCATTGCCGTCGAGCAAGGCGGGAGAAATGGACAAGTCGGTGTTCTTGCCGAACGGGGTGGTATATATAAGAGCCGCACCGGCACCTATCGCCGCACCGCCAATCACATCCCACCAGTCATGCTTGTCGGCATGGGTTCTTCCCCATGCCACATACGCAGACACGGCGTATGCCGGAATACCCCACTCCCATCCATATCTCTTCATCAGGAATGTAGAACCGTCAAATGCCAATGCCGTATGGGTGCTCGGAAAGGCGTGACTTCCACTTCCGTCCGGTCTGTCCTTCTTTATGGCTGCCTCAAGGGCATAGTTGGCCACGAGTGTCGTGGCGGTACTAAGTCCCAACTCCACGGCACCCTTCGTATCGTCATTTGATATGGCAAGGCAAATACCCGCAAACGTAGGCACAACGCAAACCACATCCGTTGACCTCTCCACAAACTTGGATTGTCCCTTCACAGCAGCGCTACCCCAAAGCATCGCTACAAAAATAATTAAGTATCTCATATAAATCAATGCTAAAACATTTGTCCTTTAACTCCCTTTAACTCCCCTTAACTCCTTTAACTCTCCTAAAAAAAAGAGCCCCTCTCACTATGGAAAGGGACTCTTCTGAGATTTGGTTATTGCGATTTACTTAACCTTCTCTACGATAGCCTTGAAAGCCTCGGGGTTGTTAACGGCGAGGTCTGCAAGCACCTTGCGGTTGATCTCGATACCGGCCTTGTTCAGAGCACCCATAAGCACAGAGTAGCTCATACCCTCAAGACGAGCGGCAGCATTGATACGCTGAATCCACAATGCGCGGAAGTTGCGCTTCTTGGTGCGGCGGTCACGATAAGCGTAGGTCAAACCCTTCTCCCAGGTGTTCTTGGCTACGGTCCAAACATTCTTGCGGGCACCATAGTAACCGCGAGTAAGTTTCAAAATTCTCTTTCTCTTTGCTCTTGAAGCAACGTGATTAACTGATCTTGGCA
>JBJEAV010000355.1:0-1751 GCA_051869395.1 Prevotella sp. | reverse complement strand
GTTGTAAAACATAAAACAAAGCCCTGACTTTCTCAAGCCGGGGCTTTGTCATGTCAAAAAGTATTTGTAACTTTATGACAAATAAAAAATTAAATGTCTACTGCAAAGTTACATACAAAATCTTATAATAACAACAGGTTGTTTCTGACAGTGAATCCGAACGAGGATATAGCCGAAAACGATCCTGTTCGCGTTGTCGATGCCATAGTAGAAGGTCTTGACCTCAAGGATTTCAAAAAACTGTACAAGGAGAAAGGCCGTTGTCCATACCATCCGAAGATGATGCTCAAGATCATCCTCTACGCGTATATGAACAACATCTATTCATGCCGCAAGATAGAGAAAGCCGTCCAGCGCGACATCCATTATATCTGGCTGGCGGCACAGGAGCGCCCCGACTTCGTGACAATCAACCGTTTCCGCAATCGCGTGAAGAACGAGATAAACAACATCTTCACACAAGTGGTGCTTGTGCTGGCCGACAAAGGCTTCATTACTCTCGATGTCGAATATATCGACGGCACGAAAATAGAGTCCAAAGCCAACAAGTACACCTTTGTATGGCGTAAGACCGTGGAGAAGAACCGGGCAAAACTTCAGGAAAAGATACGTGTCCTGCTGGGTCAGATAGACGATGTCATCGCTCAAGACAAGGCAGCCGAGACTGATAAAGTTGATTTTACTCCCGAGACACTTACATCTCTTATCACCGAACTGCAGGACTCTCTTTCAGCAGAACCCAAACCGACAGACAAGGAACAGAAGAAGCAACAGCGTGAGAAAAAGAAACAGATAAAGGAACTGGAAAAACACCGCGACAAGCTTGGCGAGTATGACGGCCGTCTGGAGCAAATCGGCGAGCGCAACTCAATGTCGAAGACCGACCCCGACGCCACGTTCATGCGCATGAAGGAAGACGCGATGAATAACGGCCAGACCAAGCCCGGATATAACCTGCAGATATCCGCCGAGAACCAGTTCATCACAGACTTCGCCCTATTCCCCAATCCCTCTGACACTCTCACACTCATACCGTTCTTCAACTCATTCCTCGACCGTTACGGGCATCTGCCTCAGACCGCAGTGGCCGACTCCGGCTACGGCTCGGAAGAAAACTACCGCTTCATGGACGAGGCCGGAATGGAGGCTTACGTCAAATATAACCGCTTCCACCTCGAGCAGCGTCCGCGTTACAAACCAAATCCTTTCCATCACGACAACTTCCATTACAATGCTGACGAAGACTATTACGTCTGCCCGATGGGCCAGCACATGACGCGCGTCGGAACTTCCCACTCCAAGACCGCAAGCGGCTACCGCAGCGAAAACGCACGTTACCGCGCCCAGAACTGCAAAGGCTGCCCGCTGCGATGTCTCTGCTACAAAGCCAAAGACGACCGACGTACCATCGAGGTCAACCACCGGCTGAATGAATATAAAAGGAAAGCGAGAGAACTACTGACCTCGGAGGAAGGCATCAAACACAGAGGACGACGATGTATCGAGCCTGAGGCAGTTTTCGGACAGATGAAATTCAATATGGCATACCGTCGCTTCCGCCACTTTGGAAAAGACAAGGTCACAATGGACTTTGCCTTCTTCGCCATTGCCTTCAACATCAAGAAAATGTGCTCAAAGATAGCGAAACAGACCAAAAATGGAGGTAATACGCCCCATTTCGGTCTGTTTTTGCTGGTTTACGGAATTTTACCGCCTGAGAATCGAATGTTCTGGCAAAATCCTCAAAAATC
>JBJEAV010000354.1:0-34612 GCA_051869395.1 Prevotella sp. | reverse complement strand
GCCTGCAATCTGCCCTGTGCTATGTTATGTCGCCCTTACAGGGCTGCTGCGCCTGAAATAACATTTGCGATTAATATTTTTTTTCTCCTTTTTTTTGTAGTAAATCGTCACCGTCATTCGTCTAACCTAAGAAAACATTTTTAAAAATATAATATTATGGCAACAAAAGATTTAAAAAACGAGTATGCCTTTGAGGGCACTACATTGAACGGCTTCCTGATGCTGTTCGTCAACCTGTTTCTGACTTTCGGCTCCATCGGAATCGGAATATGGGCGGGAATAGAGGAAGTGTATGCAGTATTGGTTATGGCTATCGTGCTGTTTATCGTGAGTCTGTTCATTTGGGGAGGATTCCTCGAACTTGAGCCTAATGAGGCGAGGGTGCTTCTGTTCTTCGGAAAATACAAGGGCACATTCACGCGCACGGGATTCTATTGGGTGAACCCCTTCCTCACCTCAAAGAAACTGTCGCTGAGGGCGAGAAACCTGGATGCGGAGCCTATCAAGGTGAACGACAAGACGGGTAATCCGGTGATGATAGGACTTATGTTGGTGTGGAAACTGAAGGACACGTATAAGGCGATGTTCGAGATTGACTCGCAGACCATTGCGGGCGACCCGGCTAAGAACGGTCAGGTGGTGGCAGGCTCCAATGTGGCAGGAGTGATGCAGGCTTTCGAGAACTTCGTGAAGATTCAGAGCGACGCCGCCCTGAGAGAGGTGGCAGGGAAATATGCCTACGACGATGACGATGATGACAAGAATGCCATCACGCTTCGCGACGGCGGCACGGAGATAAATCAGCAGTTGGAGCAGAAGCTGGACGAGCGCCTCTCGATGGCGGGCATCGAGGTGGTTGAGGCACGAATCAACTATCTTGCATACGCGCCTGAGATAGCCGCCGTGATGCTTCGCCGTCAGCAGGCGAGCGCGATTATCTCGGCAAGGGAGAAAATCGTGGAGGGAGCCGTGTCGATGGTGAAGATGGCTCTCGACAAGCTGGCAGCCGACAGTGTCGTGACTCTCGACGACGAGAAGAAGGCCGCCATGGTGAGCAACCTGATGGTGGTGCTTTGTGGCGACGACTCGGCGCAGCCGGTGGTGAACGCAGGAATTTAATTTAATTCCTCATTCCTAACGCCTTGTTCTCGGCGGCTTCCATTATCTCGCGCTCACCGGGACCTTTGTCGTTGATGCCGCAGAGGTGGAGGATGCCGTGGATGATGACGCGATGAAGCTCCTCATCGTAGGGCTTTGAGAACTGCTCGGCATTCGAGCGCACAGTGTCGAGACTTATGACGAGGTCGCCGTTGATACGGTTGCCCTCGTCATAATCGAATGTTATGATGTCGGTGTAATAGTCGTGACCGAGGTATTCTCGGTTGACCTCAAGGATTTTCTCGTCGTTGACGAACATATATCCTATTTCGCCCACCTTGCGGCCGTATTCCGCTGCCACTCGCTTAATCCAAACTGTGGTCTCACGTTTCTTTATATTTGGCATTTTCACGCCTTCGCAGTTGTATGTAATCATATCATGTATTACGTTTTATTGTATTTAAGTTGCAAAGTTACGATTTTTTCTGTTACCATCCAAATTTATTACCCGCTTTTTTATGTTATATTAAAGTTTTGGCTTTTTTATTGTAAACGTTAATTTCCCCTTGGTGGTCTGGCTGTCGTCGGTGATGACTATGCGCCATAGGCCCTGGGGCCACATTGAGCGGAGCATCGGGTCGAATTTGTCTTCCAATGGCTCTATGGCTGCCTTGCATCCACGGGGATAGGTGAGAATGTGGGAGCCGAGGGTGATGTAGGATTTTGACTCGTTTATTGTCGGCTTTGTGGCGGCTATGAACATAAGGCGCAGGGGGGCGGTGCGGGATTTCAGGTCGTATTCGTCGGTGAGCGTCACCCGTCCCTCGTCATCAATCTTTGTTTTTCGGGTCCAACGGTTTATTCGGGCTTCCTCGGGATAGCAGGACGAGATGTCGAGAGTCAGGCTGCCTTTTGAGTATTTCACGTCGCGGGCGGCATATTGCTTGCCGTTGCGCTGGTCGAAACCGTTGATTTGTGGCAGGTTGTGATATGCCGACTGCATGGTCCAGATGTCATAGCGCTGGTTGCTGAATGTCTTGGAGGTGTATTCTCCCACTCCGGGGTCAACGAGGAGTGGGGTGCCGCCGTCGTATATCACGAATGAGCCCACGTCGTTGTGGTTATGACTCTCGTCGTTGTGTCCGCCCTTCATGCCGATGAACATCCCGTTGCGGCGGGCGGTCATGATTTGCAGGCTTGGCAGCCAGGTGTCGGCGAGGAGAGGCTCTTGGGGAGTTTCGTCGAGGAAGGAGTCGAGAAGGCTGATGAAGATAAGCTCGCGACCGAGGGTGGGATAGTTGCCGCTCTTGTCGTAGAGGGCGGCGGCGTTTTCAAAGAAGCCCTTCTCGCGGGCGATGTAGGCGGCAAAGCGGCGCATGGTGGTGTCGCCGACGAAGAGGGCGAAGGGATACATCACGTTGGGCTGCTGCACGTGGCGGTTGCCGTGGGAATCGGCGAAGCTGAGGCAGTAGCCGTCGGCGATGTAGGTGGCATAGCAGTAGGCTGCCATCTTTTTGAGAGCGGGGGGAGTGGGGGTGGCTTCTTGGGGGGAGGGCCATGGAGCAAAACTCCATGGAACGGTGGCTTCTTTGGGGGTGGCTTCTTGGGGGGAGGGGGCTTGGGCGAGGAGGAGCTCGCACTCGAAGAGGGAGGCGGCGGCACGGTCCCAATATGTGGGGCCCTCGTCGCATCCGCCGTCGGCGGGATAGCCGTCGTAGAAGGATTGCATGGCGGATTTTATTTGGGTTATGGCCTTGGCTTGGCGCGCGGTGTCTTGCTCGCAGAAGAGCACACAGGCAAGCCAGTTGGAGCATATCCATGGGTTCCAGTTCATTGATGCCTTCTTCCACCAATAGTTGGTGTTGAGGGCGGGGATGAGGATTCGGCGTTCAATCTCGCGGTCGATGCGCTTGGCGAGCATTGGCGAGAAGCTGTCGAGACGGTCGGCGAGGACGTGTCTTGTCCATGCGATGAGACCGGCAGTCTCAGCATTGAAGAGGTCAACGTTCTGGTCGTCGGGGTTCATCATCTTAGTGCCGTAGTGGGCGGGCAGTCCCCACCAAGTCTCCTCCAATGTGCTTGACAGTCCGTCGATTATGTCATCCATAAATCTCCCTTTACCCTCTACGGCTTCAGCCATGACGAGGGCTGCCAACTGCTTGCGCTTGGCGAAGGTGAAGGCCTCATAGTTGGTGCGGTTGCCGTTGGTCTTGAACTCGGCGAACAGGCGTGCGCTGGGCGAGATCCATGGCTTGCCAATAAATTGCTCGCCATATCTGACATAGCTGTTGAGGATGGCGTTGCGAACGCTGTCTTTATTGATAACCGTCTGCTCTGCTGCCGACATACATAAGGAATATACCAAAGACAGCAAGAAAAAAAATGTTTTTTTAGTCATAATCCCTAATTCCTAATCCCTAATTCCTAATTCATAATCCCTAATTAAAAAATCCTCACTTCTCAAAGTGCTGATAGTCCTTCATTGATGTCCAGTCGCCTCCCCATTTGAAACCATGTTGCTTGAAGAGGCGGTAACACAGGTCGCCTTTGGTAATCTTGTAATCAAACTTTAGCTTGCGGTTGAGATAGGGTTTTCCCGCGGCAGGCTCAACGATCATCTTGCCGTTGGCGAGGGTCTTTTGGTATGGATTGTAGAGAGGATTGATGTCGATGGCCATGCCGCATCCGTGCTTGGACACCTTGCTGGTGTGGGATATGCAACGGAAATTGAACGACGATGAGTTGTTTGCGGTCATTGATTTCTGGTCGTCGGCATCCCAGTGGTCTATCAGCCGCATACGCTCGATAGGGTATCTGTGGATGAACAGTTGGCGGAATATATCCAGGACATCATCGGCAATATCCTTGTTGACCACCATCTCCCCTACTATGGCATTGCCATTTGCGTCACGATGGAGGCAAAGGATATAGCGCAAGGAAGAGCGTGCTACTGTGCAGCCTTTCTTGAATGTCTTTCCTTGCATCAGCGTGAAGATGGAGTCGGGTATGGGCTGTGACGTGAAGAACACGCCATAGCCATGGTCCTTGATATAATCCTCGGGCACGGTTTGGCCGGGGGAATATCCCGTGACTTTTCCGAATGACAGATGATTTGGCATCAGAAACAGGCACAAGGCAAACACTGTTTTGAGCAAATTTATGTGTTTCATATTATTATCTACTCAACTTCATATTATTATCTTCTCAACTTCCGATAATAGAGTTATTTAAGCTGCTGAGGCAGATAGCGACTGACATCCTGGCCGAAGTGGATAAGCTCGCGCACCATGCTTGACGATATGCTGCTGTATCTTGGGTCGGAATAGAGCAGGAGGGTGTCGATGCCCGAGAGCTGGCGGTTGATGTCGGCCTGCTCGCGTTCATACTCGAAGTCCTTGACGCTGCGCACACCTTTTATTATATATATAGCACCCTCGCGACGGGCGAAATCCACGGTGAGGTCGGTATAAGACTTCACCTCGATTTTGGGTTCATCGGCATAAATACGTTCGATGGCGGCGCAACGTTGTTCTGCGGATTGCATATACTGCTTGCGCTCGTTTACTCCCACACCGATGACGATGCGTGAGAAGATCGGCAGGGCACGGCTCACTATATCGAAGTGGCCTATTGTGAAAGGGTCGAAACTACCCGTGAATATTGCGGTCATTGTATTATTTTTTATTCTTCATTTAAATTTAAAAATCGAAGGAGAGTTGCTCGCTGCCGTTGAACATGTTGCGTCCGAGATGCTTGTAGGCGAGTTCGGTGACCATGCGTCCGCGGGGGGTGCGCTTGATGAAACCCTCCATAATCAGATAAGGCTCATATACCTCCTCAACAGTTCCGGCATCCTCGCCGATGGCAGTGGCGATGGTGGTTATGCCTACAGGACCTCCCTTGAACTTGTCGATGATTGTAAGTAGAATCTTGTTGTCGGTCTCGTCGAGACCGAAGCGGTCGATGTTGAGCGAGGTGAGGGCATATTGCGTAATCTCATAGTCGATGCGACCGGAGCCTTTCACCTGGGCGAAGTCGCGCACACGACGCAACAGGGCATTTGCTATACGGGGCGTACCGCGGCTTCGACGGGCAATCTCTATGGCCGCTTCATCGTCGATGGGCACCTTGAGGATGCTCGCCGAACGCTTGAGGATGCGCTTAAGCGTCTCGGGGTCATAATATTCCAGATGCAGGTTTATGCCAAAACGAGCGCGAAGTGGGGCTGTGAGGAGACCGCTGCGGGTGGTGGCTCCCACAAGGGTGAATGGATTGAGGTCAATCTGAATTGATCGGGCTGAGGGTCCCTTGTCGATCATGATGTCGATGCGGTAGTCCTCCATGGCAGAGTATAGATACTCCTCAACCACGGGGGAGAGGCGGTGTATCTCGTCGATGAAGAGGACATCGTTTTTTTCGAGCGACGTGAGTATGCCCGCAAGGTCACCGGGTTTGTCGAGCACCGGTCCGCTGGTGATCTTGAAGCCTACGCCGAGTTCGTTGGCGATGATATTGCTTAGGGTGGTTTTACCGAGTCCGGGAGGACCGTGGAGCAGGGTGTGGTCGAGCGGTTCGCCGCGGTATTTTGCTGCCTCGACGAACACCTGGAGGTTTTCCACCACCTTGCTCTGTCCGCTGAAATCGTTGAATTTGAGCGGTCGGAGGGCGTTTTCAAAGTCTTTTTCGGCAGAGTTGAATTTCTGCTCTTCTCTTATGTCAAAGTCTTCTGTCATTCTATTTTTTTTTATTATGTTATATTTTTTTGGTGGAGTTGAGGATGGGTCGCGTGGATTCGAGGATGGAGAGGAGCTCGTCGGCGGTGTTGGCGCGGAGCATGGCTATGCGCGTTTGGCGGAAGTCGGGGATGCCCTTGAAGATGGGGGAGGCGGCAAGGTGGCGACGGGTGTGGAGGATGCCGCGGTATTCGTCGATGCGGGTGATGTTTATGCGGAGCTGCTCCTCGAGGATGTCGAGCTTGGAGTCGATGGAGAGGGGGGAGGGGACAACACTCGACGCTGACGCGCCGAGCACGGGGGCTGACAACAGGGGAGCACCGAGGGCATCTTTTATCTCCTTGAAAATCCATGGGCGACCGAAGGTGGCGCGGCCTATCATGACGGCATCCACGCCATAGCGGTCGAAGGCTTGGCGGGCTTCGTCGGGAGTGGTGATGTCGCCGTTGCCGATGATGGGGATGTGGATGCGTGGGTTGTTTTTCACCTCGCCGATGAGAGTCCAGTCGGCATTGCCGGTGTACATCTGGGCACGGGTGCGACCGTGGATTGTGAGGGCGGCAATGCCGCAGTCCTGCAGTTGTTCGGCAAGGTCGGTTATGATGAGCTGTTCGGAGTTCCATCCGAGGCGGGTTTTTACGGTGACGGGTGTTTTTACAGCCTTGACCACCTCGCGGGTTATCTCGAGCATAAGGGGGATGTTCTGCAGCATACCGGCACCGGCTCCCTTGCCGGCTACCTTCTTCACGGGACAACCGAAGTTGAGGTCGATGACATCAGGATGCACCTGTTCGACAATCTTCGCAGCCTCTACCATGGCGGGTACGTCGCGCCCGTAAATCTGTATGCCCACGGGGCGTTCCTCGTCGCAGATGTTGAGCTTGTTGACAGTGGCTTTTACCGAGCGCACCAGAGCCTCGGCACTGACAAACTCGGTATATACCATAGCCGCTCCGTAACGCTTGCAAAGCATACGGAAACCGATGTCAGTAACATCCTCCATCGGGGCAAGAAACAGTGGCTTTTCGCCAAATTCCATATTTCCAATCTTCATAGTTCTTTTACTCATCATTTAAAAAGATGATACGTGCCACCGGCGTATGGTTTGACCACTCCCATCATCTCCATTTGGAACAGGATTGCGGACAAATCGCCGATGGGGATAGCCGCCTTGACCGACAATATGTTCAACGACAAGTCGTTGGTGGAGTTTAATATGTCATATATCTTCTTTTGTTCGGGAGACAGGTCGGGGAATAGCTCGCGCTCAATTCCATTCTTCTGAGCCTCTATTCTCATGGCGTCGTTTTCCCATGCCATTGCTTTGACGAAGTCTTCGGCTGACGTGATGAGTATGGCCTTGTTGTCGCGTATGATATTGTTGCAGCCCTCAGAGAAGTGGTCGCCGATTCTGCCGGGAACAGCAAAGACCTCCCGATTGTAGTCGTTGGCAATGCCTGCGGTGATGAGACCTCCGCCATGGGAGGCAGACTCCACCAGGATGCAAGCGTCTGACATGCCTGCAACAATGCGGTTGCGTCTGATGAAATTACCTTTGTCGGCATTTGTGCAAGTCATAAACTCGGTGAGCAGTCCGCCGCAGTTGACCATTTTTTTTGCAACCTCCTTATGAGCCTGGGGATAAAGATAGTCAAGGCCATGAGCCAGGACCCCCACAGTCTCATACCCATTGATGAGAGCCTGGACGTGCGCATTGATGTCAACACCGTAAGCCAAACCGCTGACAACAAGCACCTTTGGGCACATCGCCTTAAGATCCCGGAGAAACTTGCGGATAAAGTCCTCGCCATAGGGTGTGCAGTGACGCGTGCCCACAATATTTATGACACGTGCCTGATTAAGGACGGCAGAGCCTTTGTAATACATGACGATAGGCGCATCCGGACAATCCTCCAAACGCTGCGGATAATTGCCGTCGCCAAGACAAAGGACCCTTATGTCGTTGTTCTGGCAGAAGTCCAGTTCCTGCTCGGCCCGTTTCAGAGGTTCGCTCCAGTCCTTGAGGTTTTCCAAGAGCCGTGGAGAGCAGTCGGGGATAATGTCGGCGATGTCATTGCGGTGGATGAAAATATCCTCGCCACTGCCCAATGTTCGATAAAGATGCAAGGCTGTGGCAAGGCTGAAATGCCCGATGCGCGTGAGCGCCATATTGTATAAAAGCTGCTGCTCGTTCATTGCAGATATATTGACATATTATTTCTGGATATATTTTTCAAGAGCGTTGTCGTAATCATCGCTGTTGGCGAGACGGCCGTTGACTAAGCATACAATTTCTATCACTCCCGAGAAGCAGAGTTTTTCGTCTTTTTCGCGGAAGATATCTTGATAAAAGACGTATTTTATTCCGTCTTTCTTGATGGCGAGGCGCGATATGAATGTGTCGTCGGGCACTAACGGGGTCTTGAACTTGAGATTCATTCGTGCCACCACTGCATCCACGCCCTTGCGGTGCATGTCGGCAAAGCTGAGACCGCAATGCTGGAGGAAGAGATGGCGGGTGTGCTCGGTGTAGTGGAGATAGTTGGCATTGTTCACTATCCCCTCTATGTCGCACTCATAATCGCGCACTGTCATTCGGGTTTCATATACGTATTTCATTTGTTCTTCTTTTCTTTATTTTAGACTCGACGCTTACGCGCCGAGCACGGGGGCTGCTATTATTCTTCATTCTTTACTCTTCATTCTTCACTCTTTTCAGGTATTCATATCCTATGCGGCAACGGAGGCAGTCCTTGCGGTCGCAGTATTCGTTTTTCAGCTGGATGAGGGCTTGGCTGTCGCCGGCGGTTTTAACCTTCAGTCCACATTCCTTCCACATGCGTATGATGTGGTTGTCCTCGGCTTTCAGCTGGTCGAGCATATCGAATGCCCTCTCGCAGAGGGTGTCGTCGCTGGTATGTCGCCCGTAGGCGAAGAGCATCGGTATGGCGGTGTTAATCATCAGGAGGTTGATTGAGAATGGCGACAGGCTTTTTGTATTGGGAGCACTCTCGGAACCGAAGGTGTAGTGTGTGGCCCAATATTCCGTGACGTGTGTGCTGAGCATGTGGCGCATTTCATCCACATTCTTACATTCCACCAGTTGGCTCAGTGAAGTCTTGCGCTCGTGATAAAGCGTGGCAAGTTGGGAAATCCTGATATGCGGGAAGTTTTGGGGCCGCAGCCGGAGGAATTTCCACATAGTGCGATTCATCGGTGTGAGCGAGAACTTGTGGGCGAGATATGTATATTCGTTTTTAAGGCGGTTGAAATACCCGTCGTTCATTGCCTCCTTCTGGTATTTCTCGGGAATGGCGTCGATGTCGAGCAAACCAGCCTGTCCGAGGAAGATAGCCTCCACCTGGAAGATGTCGTCGCGGTGATGAGCCACCTGGTTGAGAGGCACGTTGAATGCCCACTGTTCGAAGGCATCCCCGTTGATGCCGAAACCGTAGTTGCGGGCGAGGGTGATGAAGTAAGCGTCCTCCCACGAGCCGTTGGCCCGCTCGGCACGTCGCGCTATGTCCTGCGTCTTGCGCTCGAGCCTTTCAGTCTGAAGAGCCGCCATCCATGAGTGGACGGTGAGCTGCGAGAGGTCGGGCACAATCCTGTAACAAGGAGGATAGGCGTCGGCATTGAGAAGCTCCTTATAGTTAAGCGTCACCGTCATCGGGACGCAAAGTTTGATTTGGGGTATATAGTCCCCCTTGCTGTTTGTCACGTCGCAATCCACCTCTTCCACCACGTGGAGGATGACATTGTCGTAGGCAGGGTCGGAGTCATGCCCGTGTTTGTACCAGTCCTTCGAATGGTCGTGTATCTCCACATTACCCACCCACATGGTGTTGCCAATGCGCAGTTTGGCATTAAAGAAGTCAGGCCCCGCATTGCGATTGTGCAATCCGGGGTCGATAATCTCCACAGCCTTGCCGTCGGTGGTGGCGAGGGAGGTTAACGGCAGAATCTTGTGTTTCCACACATATTGCAGCAGTTGTTCCATTGTCAAACTGATTTTCAGAATTGCTACAAAGGTACTGAAAGTAGGGCATTTGACAAAGCAAAATGCCAACTTTTTGCAAGTTTTTGGTGTATTTTCTTTAAAAAAGCCATCTTTTCCGCTTTTTTTAGCTGATTTTGGTTGGTTTGTGGGATAAAAACACTAACTTTGCATCCGATTTTTCAACCCGTATAATATAATAAGGAGAAATAACATGAAGATAGCATTGATTGGCTATGGCAAGATGGGCAAGATGATAGAGCAGATAGCCCTTAGCCGCGGCCACGAGATTGTCAGCATCATTGACATCGACAACCAACAGGACTTTGACAGTCCGGAGTTTGCATCAGCCGACGTGGCTATAGAGTTTACCGCCCCCCATGTTGCATACGGCAACTACCTGAAGGCGTTCAGCCATGGAGTGAAGGTGGTGAGCGGATCAACAGGATGGATGAACGACCACAAGGCAGACGTGGAGCGCCTGTGTAATGAAGAAGGCAACACCCTCTTTTGGGCGTCGAACTTCTCCATCGGCGTTGCCATCTTCTCAGCCGTCAACCGCTATCTTGCCAAGATAATGAACGGATTCCCACAATATGACGTGGAGATGGAGGAGGTGCACCACATACATAAGCTCGACGCCCCGAGCGGTACGGCAATCACCCTGGCCGAGGAGATAGTGGCCGATATTGACCGCAAGAATGACTGGACAAAGGGCACGCTGCTTGCTCCCGACGGAACAGTGAGCGGCGAGAAAGAGGCTGCCGCCGACAAGTTGCGCATTGACAGCATAAGGCGCGACGAGGTGCCGGGAATACATACCATAAAGTATGACAGTGAGGCAGACTGCATCACCATCACCCACGATGCCCACTCGCGCAAGGGATTTGCACTCGGGGCAGTGCTCGCAGCAGAGTTTACAAAAGACCACAAGGGCTTGCTCACCATATCCGACATGTTTAAGTTTTAACTTTTATTGATGTAGCATTTCCGAAAATAATATAGTCTAAGGAATAGAATTTAGACTACAAAAAAAGAAAAAATGGAAGATTTAAAGAAAAAGAAACTCAACATGAAGGTGCAGTGGGCGAAATTCATCGTGGTGCTGCTGTTGTATATAGCCTTCCTCGTGTGGCTAAAGAGCTGGCTTGGCGTCATCGTCATCCCGTTTATTTATGACGTATATATAACCAAGAAGATAAAATGGCAATGGTGGAAGGACGCCGACGGACCGGTGAGATTTGTAATGTCGTGGGTGGACGCCTTGGTGTTCGCACTTGTGGCGGTGTATTTCATCAACCTGTTCTTCTTCCAGAACTACGTGATACCGTCAAGTTCGCTGGAGAAGTCATTGCTCACGGGCGACTACCTCTTCGTGAGCAAGGTGAGCTACGGGCCACGCATTCCCGAGACACCGCTGACCATGCCTTTGACCCAGCATACACTGCCCGTGGTTGACTGCAAGTCGTATATCGAGTGGCCACATTGGGACTATCGCCGTGCAGAGGGTCTTGGCAAGGTGGAACTTAACGACATCGTGGTGTTCAACTATCCCGCAGGCGACACGCTGTGCTCAGCCCAGCAATATCAGGCAGCCGACTATTATCAGATGTGCTATGGCATAGGTTATCAGGTTTATCCTCAGCGTCCCAATCCCGATTCCCTTTCTTACGAGATGAGGGAGAAATATTTCTCAACGATATATAACGCCGGAAGGGACATTATCCTGCAGAACAAGAATGAATACGGCGAGATAATCACTCGACCCACCGACCGCAGGGAGAACTATGTGAAGAGATGTGTGGGACTGCCCGGACAGACCTTGCAGATAAAGAACCGCATCATCTTCCTTGACGGCAAGCCAAACAAGGAACCGGACAATGTGCAGTATTCATATTACGTGAAACTGAAGCAGAGGATTCCCGAGAACTTGCTCGAAGAACTTGGTATATCCATGGAAGACCTCGTGAGCCTGAACACCGCCGGTTATCTGCCCCTGACCAAGCACGCAGTGGCAGTGCTCTCGCAGAGGAAGGACATCGTGGAGAGCATCACGATAAACACAGATGCCTCGGACACCGACATATATCCGCTCAACGGCAACAAGCACTGGACAAGAGACAACTACGGACCGGTATGGATTCCTGCAAAGGGCAAGAGCATCAACCTCACGCTCGACAACATCGCAGTGTATGAGCGTCCAATAAGGGTGTATGAACATAACGACTTGAAGGTGAAGGACGGCAAGATATACATCAACGGCAAGCAGGCGAAGAGCTATACCTTCAAGATGGACTACTACTGGATGATGGGCGACAACCGCCACAACTCAGCCGACTCACGCTATTGGGGATTCGTGCCCGAAGACCACGTGGTGGGCAAGCCAATCTTCATCTGGTGGTCGAGCGACCCCGACCGCTCGGGATTCAGTGGTATCAGATGGAACCGCATCTTCAATTTTGTGGATAATATTAAATGATAGCATTACTCGCAACAACATATTTCGGTCCTGTTCAGTGGTATCAGAAGCTGAACAGGGCCGATGTGTCGTATATAGAGCGATATGACAGCTATCGCAAGCAGACATACCGCAACCGATGCGTCATAGCCACGACCAATGGACTCCAGGCACTCACCATACCCGTGGAAAGGCCCGACACGGGACTACATTCCACACTTCTAAAGGATTTGAAAATCAGCGACCACGGCAATTGGCGCCACCTTCATTGGCATGCCCTCATGTCAGCCTATTCCGAGTCTCCTTTCTTCGAGTATTATGCAGATGACATCCGTCCGTTCTTTGAGAAGAAATGGGATTATCTATATGATTTCAATATGGAGGCTTGTGAGACAGTGTGCTCATTACTCGACATTCATCCTAATATCCAAAGCACATCCCAATATATAAAAAAAGATGAACTCCCCGAAGACATCATCGACTTCAGAGAGTTCATCGACCCGAAGCATCCCGCTGAGGATGCCGACTTCGAGCCCCGCAGATATTATCAGGTGTTTGAGCGCAAGATAGGATTTCAACCTAATCTAAGCATTCTCGACCTCCTGTTCAACATGGGTCCCGAAGGGATTTTCTATTTGTGACAAATCACATTACTTCTTGCGATAACCGCACTTCGGGCATACGCCGTTCTCGTCGAGAGAGATGCCGCAGAGCGGGCAACGGTCAATCTGCTTTCTGTCGGTGAATTCGCAGGAAGCAGCGTTGACACCGCTGGTGAATGTGATCTTGGCGATGTTGAGCTTGTCCTTCAGAAGGTCATAGACAATCTTGATCATGCCCTCTACCGTCATCGTCTCCTTGGTTACTACAAGACGGGCGTCGGGATAAGCCTGTGCCAGTTCGGTCTTGAATGCCTCGCCCTTCATGGTGTTGCGGGGATGACCGTTCTTCAGGCCAGTCTTCTCATATACGTCGAGGATGGCGGGAAGCAGCGGGTCGTCCTGGCGCAGGATGAGCGCGTGGTCGAAATTCTTCAGCACGTCCCATGCCACCTTCTGTATCTCGTTGCATGGATAAACCATGTTTACTCCCTCATTAACAGAGTCTTCTACCTCGATGGTCAGAACGCCTGTGTGGCCGTGAAGATACTGAGCCTCGCCCTGAAAACCATAGAATCTGTGTGCATACTGCAAGTCAAATGTCGTGATACTTCTCATACTTTAATCTCCTTTTTAATTTTTAATGGGTTAATAATTATTTTTTTTCTGGTGCAAAGTTACGGACTTTTTCCCAATAATGCAAACTGAAAATGTCTATCGGATTATAGATTATATCTATTAATACTTGAACGAGCTGCCTCCGAGGAACTCCCTGAGCAGTGATGTGGGTGGCACCTGGCGGTCGGGAATCGGGCGGATGTACTTAAGGAACTTCTTCAGGCGATATGCCGTGGCATATTCCTCGCAGTTCTCGGGCACCTGTTCCAATATCGGTTCAGCCTGCAATTTTATCACTGCCAGCTCGAATAGCATAGCCGTGTTGAACATCACATCGGCATTTTCCTGATATGGGAAAATCCACCGGTTTTCTCCAGCCCTCACAGATGGCCAGCGGCGGATGGTCTCCTGTGCGCTCACCCCGCGGTATTTGTAGTCGCGGATGATGCGGCGAAGCAGACGGTTGTCGGTGGTGGGGATATAGTTGTGGTCGTCGATGAGCATGGTGGTGAGGGCTGAGGCATACACGCGGTATTTCCTGTCCTCGGGAATCTGGGCGGTGAGCATCGGGTTGAGGGCATGGATGCCTTCCACCACGAGAATCTCGTCATCCTTGAGGCGAAGTTTCTTTCCGCTCTTCTCGCTCTTGCCCGACTGGAAATTATATCTCGGCAATTCCACTTCCTCTCCAGCTAAGAGTGCGTTCATTTGCTCGTTGAGCAACGGAATGTTGAGGGCTTCCACATGCTCGAAGTCAAAGTCTCCGCTTTCGTCCAATGGTGTCTTCTCGCGGTCAACGAAGTAGTCATCGAGAGAAATACCAACGGGTTTGATGCCGTTGGTGAGCAGTTGGACAGACAGTCGCTTGCATGTGGTGGTCTTGCCGCTTGACGACGGACCGGCGATAAGCACCATCTTCACGTTCTTGCGCGATGCTATCTCATCGGCAATCTTGGCGAGCTTCTTCTCCTGAAGAGCCTCCGAAAGATTGATAAGGTCGGTGCTGAACTTATGCTCCACGGCTGAGTTGAGGTCGCCGATGGTGCGCAGTCCAAGGATGTTCTGCCAGCGGTGGTGCTCCTTGAATATCTCAAACAGTTTGTCCTGGCGTATCAGGTCGCCGAGTTTCGACGGGTCTTTCTGCGAAGGGATGCGAAGAAGCATGCCGTCGTAGTACTTCACCAGCTCGAAGAGATGAATCTGGGAAGTATTTACGAGCAATGTGCCGTAATAGTAGTCGGAATAACCGTCGATGTCGTAGTATTCGGTATAGAGCTTTCCCGTGCTCTTCAGCAGTTTCACCTTCGTGTCATCTCCGACGTCGGTGAACATCTTGATGGCCTCCTCGGTTGTACATTCATGACGGGTGATGGGCAACTTGGCGTCTATAATCTCCTTCATCCTGTTGGATATGCGCTCCACGTCCTCGTCGGTGATGGCGCGCCCGAGTTGCAGGTCGCAGTAGTAGCCGTTTGACACCGGGATGTCGATCACCATCTTCTTGCCGGGATAAAGCTCGGACGCCGCCTTGCATAATATAAAGAATAATGTACGCGTGTAGGCCCTCAAACCCGACGATGTGCGCAGGTCGAGGAACTCCACGTCCTTGTTGTGATAAACTCGGTAATCAAGGCCTTCAACCTTGTTATTTACCCTTGCACTCACTGGTCCGAAGTCCATTTTTAGGCCAAAATCAAAAAAAATCTCAGAAAGTGAGCTTCCGATGCTGATATTTTGAGATTTTTTATTATTTTTGCAACGGATTTGTACTACTTGTTTCATTTCCATTAAAATTTAGTGGTTTCACGGTGTAAAGATACATCTAAAAAACGAGACTGCAAAGAAAGAACATTTAAATAATTAAAAAATATGTCGATTTGGATTTTTTTTAAGATTATTGGGTCACTTGCATTGCTGATTTACGGTATGAAAGTGATGAGCGAAGCCCTACAGAAGATGGCTGGCTCGCAGTTGCGACACATCCTCGCGACGATGACCAAGAACCGTTTCACCGGTATGTTCACCGGTATGTTCGTAACCTGTTCCGTGCAGTCGTCGTCTGCCACCACGGTAATGACGGTGTCGTTCGTCAACGCCGGACTCCTGACCCTCGCCCAGGCGATATCGGTGATTATGGGTGCCAACATCGGTACCACGCTCACTGCCTGGATCATGAGCCTTGGATTTAATGTTGACCTCACTACGGTGGTTTTCCCCGCATTCTTCCTCGGCATCATGCTCATCTACTCCAAGAGCAAGCGGTATATTGGAGATTTCCTCTTCGGAATTGCTTTCCTGTTTTTCTCACTCGTTCTTCTTAGCGGGGCAGGAAAGGAACTCGACCTCGAACACAATCCCGACGTCATCAACTTCTTTGCGAGCTTCGACACCGGAAGCCATCTCACCATCATCATCTTCCTTCTCATCGGCACTATCATCACCTGCATCGTGCAGTCGTCGGCAGCAGTGATGGCTATCACCATCCTTCTCTGCTCCACGGGTGTGCTGCCTATTTATCTCGGCATTGCCCTCGTGATGGGAGAGAATATCGGAACCACCGCCACCGCCAACCTTGCGGCTCTCGGAGCCAATGCCCAGGCACGCCGTGCGGCTATGGCCCACTTGGTGTTCAATGTGATAGGTGTTATTTGGGTGCTCTGCCTCTTCTATCCGTTCGTGGATATGGTGTGCTCGTTTGTTCATTATGATCCAAACGACCATAGTCTGACCCAGGCTCAGCTCGCTGCCCGTCTGCCCATTATCCTTGCAGCTTTCCATACGTGTTTCAATGTCACTAACACGTTCGTCCTGATATGGTTTATACCGCAGATAGAGAAACTCGTATGCCGTATCATCAAACCCAAGACCACTGAAGACGAGGAGGAGTTCCGCCTCAGTTATATCGGTGGCAATACCATCATGAAGACTCCTGAGCTTTCGGTGCTTGAGGCTCAGAAGGAGATTCAGGTGTTTGCCGAGCGTGTTCAGAAGATGTTCGGCATGGTGCGGGAACTGTTGGGAGTCACCGAGGATTCAGCCTTCAACAAACTCTTCTCGCGCATAGAGAAATATGAGAGCATCACCGACAATATGGAGATTGAAATCGCAAAATATCTCGACGGCGTGAGTGATGCCCACCTTTCAGATGACACCAAGGCGAAGATTCGCGCCATGCTCCGCGAGATTTCCGAACTGGAGAGCATCGGTGACAGTTGCTATAACATAGCACGCACTATGAACCGCAAGAAGAGCGGCAAGGAGGACTTCTCGGAGAAGCAGTATGAGCATATACATCAGATGTTTGAGCTTACCGACGACAGTCTCACTCAGATGAACGTACTGCTGCTCGGACGCAAGGACAACTTCGACGTCAACCGCTCGTTTAACATCGAGAACGAAATCAACAACTATCGCAACCAGTTGCGCAACCAGAATATCAACGATGTCAACGACCATGAGTATTCTTATGCAATCGGTACGATGTATATGGATATCGTTGGCGAGTGCGAGAAGTTGGGCGACTATGTCATCAATGTCATCGAAGCAAGAATGGGAATGCGTCAGGCTCACTGATTTTTCCCGAGAGCGTCACCCGTCACCTGGTGACGCTCAATTTTTTGGCTATCTGTCTAACGCTATTTTATAATAAGTGTGGTAAGTAGCTCGGGAGCAAATGTCTCTTGGGCTACTTGTTGTATGTTGTCGGCAGTGAGAGCGTCGATGCGGCGGAACAGGTCGGTGATGTCTTTTTCCCAACCATAATGCAGGAAACTCTTGCCGAAGTCGAGGGCAAAGCTCTCGCGGTTGTCGCAAGCCACTCCCAACTGTCCCTTTATCTGTCTCTTGGCGGCATTCAGCTGTGCCGTGGTCAGTGGCTTGTCCATCACCCGCTGAAGTTCCTTGCTCACCAATTTCATGCAGCGTTTCACGTCATGAGGGTCGCAGCCGAAGTATGTACACCATACTCCCGTGTCGCTATAGCTCACCATCGTGCTTTCCACGGTATATACCAGTCCGTTGCGCTCTCTGAGCGAAAGGTTCAGACGGGCGTTCATCCCCGGACCTCCTAATATATTATTTAACAGGTATAGGGCGATGCGCCTTTCGTCGTGTACGCTGTATGCCCTGTTGCCTATCATCACGTGAGCCTGATGTGTTCCTTTTTCCACGAATTTTGTCTGTGGAGTATATAGGGGCAGTGGCGCCACGATTTCGGCATCACCTATTGTGGGTTTTTGTTCTCCGAATCCTTTCGTAGCCCTTTTCAGAAGGGTCACCAAGCGTTTGAAGTTGATGTCGCCGTAGGCGAAGAACACTGTGTTATGAGGCTTGTAGAACCGTTGTGTGAACGCCTTTGCCGTCTCGCTCTTGTATGTGCGCAACTGTTCCGCATCGCCCAAGATATTATGTCCGAGCGGATGTCCATTGAAGATGATGTTCTCGAAAAGGTCGTATATCAGTTCAGCGGGCGAGTCGTTGTAGCTTTCTATCTCGTCGCAAATCACCTCGATCTCCCTGTCTATTTCCGCCTGTGGATATTGGCTATGGAACACGATATCCGACAGAAGGTCAACGGCTTTCGGGAAATGTTCTTTCAGTATGGCGGCGTAATACACCGTGTCCTCCTTGTTGGTGAATGCGTTAATCTCGCCACCCACTGTTTCAAGGCAGTTGATGATGTTCAGTGCGCGTCGGCGCTCGGTTCCCTTGAATGTGGTGTGCTCGCAGAAATGGGCAACACCTTCCTCGCCAGGCAGTTCATTGCGTGTTCCGGCGTTAATGCCGAAACCGCAATATACTACCTGCGACGTTGACGGAAGATGTATTATCCTCAGTCCGTTAGGAAGTGTGGCGGTATTGTATTTCAATGTTTCAATATTTCAATATTTCAATTTTTCAATATCTCAATTTTTCAATATCTCTTTCGCCATTTCCCGTCCTAATTCCTCGCACTTCTTGAATGTCTCGTCGTTGAGGCTCTGGCAGATATCCACCGGTTCGCCCACAGCCTCGAAGTGGAGGCGGGTATCATTCCATTCCTGGATTTTTGCCACAGCCTTGCTTGCCCATCCGTAGCTTCCGAACCATCCCAACTTGTGGTTCTTGATGTCCTTGTTGGCAAGTTCGGCGAGCAGCACGTCCATCTCGTGATAAAGTCCGGTGTTGTATGTCGGTGCTCCCACGATGAGCGCGTTGTAGCGGAACACGTCGCGGATGATATATGAGTGATGTGTCTTCGATACATTGTACATCACGATATTCTTCACTCCAGCCTCTGATGCTGCACGGGCAATCACCTCTGCTGCACGCTCGGTGTTGCCGTACATCGTGCCATAGCATATCACGAGTCCTGGCTCTGTCTCATATTTCGACATGGAATCATACATCCCGATTACCTTCTCGATGTTCTCGTGCCATACCGGGCCGTGGGTCGAGCAGATATAGTCGAGCTTCACTCCTGCGAGTTTCTTAAGTGCCGACTGCACTGGAGTGCCGTATTTGCCCACGATATTTGAGTAGTAGCGCACCATCTCAAGCCAGAAGGTGTCGCAGTTGATTTGCGAGTCGATAATGCCGCCGTTGAGAGCACCGAAGCATCCGAAGGCATCGCCCGAGAAGAGCACGTTGCTGGTGGTGTCGAGTGTCACCATTGTTTCGGGCCAGTGTACCATTGGAGTGAGCACAAACTGCAACTTGTGCTGTCCCAAGTCAAGTGTATCGCCGTTCTTCACTTCAAGTGTATTTTCCTGAATACCATAGAATCCCTTCATCATACAGAAGGTCTTCTTGTTGCCGATGATGGTTATCTCGGGATAATACTTGCGGATGAGTTCGATGGCTCCGCTATGGTCAGGCTCCATGTGGTTGATTACGAGATAGTCAATCTTGCGGTCGCCGATGACCTGCTGGATATTTTTGATATAAGGAATGAAGAAGTCCACCTCGACTGTATCGATGAGGCAAATCTTCTCGTCGTCGATGATATACGAGTTATAAGAAACTCCGTTGGGCAGAGGCCACAGACCTTCGAACAGGTTCTTGTTGCGGTCATTAACGCCCACATAATAAATCTTGTTTGTAATTTCCTGCATGATATATATGTATTTAATTCCTAATTCCTAATTCCCAATTCCTAATTCCTAATTATTAATTTTCCCCCCACTTCCTTGGAGATATAATTGTCGAGGCTCTTGCAACATTCGCAAGAGAAAAACAGGGCACATTCCACTAATTTATCCCATTGCTCCTCAGTGAGACCTCGCTGGATATCTTCCTTAGTGATGCCGTATTTTATCAGTCCATATACAAATCCGGCATTGAAGTTGTCGCCTGCGCCAATGGTGCTCACTGTCTCGGTGTTGCCCACTGGATATTGTCGTTTTATTCCTCCCTCAGCCCTTACTTCCACAGGGTTAGCCCCCTGCGTATATATGAAGTTATGGCAATAGAAGGAAATATCCGTGCGATATACGCTGTCGGCATCATTGCGCTTGAAGAGTATCGAGAAGTCCTCATTGCTGCCCCTCACCACGTCGGCATATTCCAGATTGTCCAGAAGGTTAGGGGTGATTTTCATTACCTCGTTGCGGTGGGAGGCGCGGAAGTTCACGTCATAGTATATTATCGCTCCGTGGTTCTTGGCATATTCAAGAAGTCCCGCCACCTGAGGCCGGATAACGGGATTGATGGCATAGAACGAACCGAACATCACGATGTCGTCAGGTTGGATGTCGGGATAGATGAAGTCGAGCTGGTCGTGAGGATGATTCTTGTAGAAGATATATTCCGCGTCGTTGTTATCGTTGAGGAATGCGAGCGACAGGGGCGACTTGCTGTCAGCATACACATTCACATTGCTGCTATCCACCCCGTTGTCTTCCATAAACCTTATGATTTTTTTTCCTATATGGTCGTTGCCTGTCTCGCTTATGAGTGAAGCCCTCACTCCCGAGCGCCCCAACGAAATCAGCGCGTTGAAGACAGAGCCTCCGGGCACTGCGCTCACAGGTTCGTCATCCTTGAAAATGATGTCGAGAACGGTCTCTCCAATACCAATAACTTTCCTCATCACCTTATTATATTATATATGTATGTCTTATTATATTATATATGTATGTCTTATTATAATGTATATTTTGACTTAAGCGGTGCAAAATTACTCATTTTTGCCCGCTTTCCGTTGTGTTGTTCAGCTTTTTTTTATACCAAGCCCAATATTTAACTTTCATTTAGCATATATGGGATAAACTTGCCCTTTGTTTTCTCAATACATATAGTATTCTGTTTCTCGATATCTCTGTTTTTTATTGTATTATTGTAGATAATCCTTTATCTCCTGCAAACTTGTAGCGACTTTGATATGCCTTTTCCATTCTCCCCTCACCATACCTTTCGTGTCGAGCTGGTTGAGCATGGAAATCAGCGAATCCCAGAATCCGTTGATATTATAAACTATGACATCCTTGCAGTGGTATCCTATAGTAGCCGATGCCGCCACCGAAAAAATCTCGTCGAGAGTGCCGATGCCTCCGGGCAAGGCGATGAACACGTCGCTTTGTGCCATCATGAGAGCCTTGCGGTCGTTGAGATTGTCGCAAGGGATATGTACATCCACATGGTCGCTCACGTGTCCTCGCTCCTCCACTTTGGTAGGCACGATGCCGATAGTCATTCCCCCGGCAGATTTGGCGGCTTTAGCCACACACTCCATCAGTCCCATATCGCAGCCTCCGAACACGATAGTATGTCCGTTAGATGCTGCCCATTGTCCAAGTTCCTCCGTCCTGCGGAAGTATTCAGCGTCGATATTGTCATTGGCGCTGCAGAAAATACATATCTTCATTGTTGTTCTTATTTTTTATTTTTTAGAATTATTGGGGCTTTCTATTCATTAGAATCTATAGTGTTTCTAGTAATCCTAGTTATTCTAGTATTTCTAGTTATTCTAGTCATTCTATTATTTCTATTCATTAGATTTACTAATCTTCGCCTTCAACGCCTCTATTTCTTCTTTTTGCGAATAATAAGCCTTTAAGGCACGCTCTTTTAAGTCCTCATATTTGGCAATCCAGCCAGTTATTTTGCTGTTAGCCTCTGATAGCGTGTTGTTGAGGTTGTTTATCTCGGTTTCGAGTTGGCTGATTCGCTCGTCTTTCTGCCTTATTTGTTCATCCTTCTGTTTTATCTGCTCGTCTTGTTGCTTAATACGCTCGTCCTGCATATTCCTGTATCCAGTGCGGGCGCGGTACATCCTCTCTTTTATTCCACCCTCAGTGACAAATTCCCTTTCGAGTTTTTCAAGAAGTGACATCAGCATCTTGTCGATGAAATGACAAAGGGATAACGCATAATTGCACATAACCTCGTCTGACCATTTATAAAAATTTGATTCATAGTCTTCAAGCTTATTGTGATATCTGCAAAAATCGACTATTTGGTCATAGTCTTCCTCTCCTTTCACATACGTGCGAAGAAACCGGGTATCAAGATAGTCTTTATAGTCCTCTTTCAGTTCCATCAGCGATGCCCTTGCCACATTGAGAAGTTTCAATTGCATCTCTGATGATGTCATTCCATCTTCCAAACCTTCTACAATGTTCTGCTTGCATGACCTTGCCGCTTGTATCACCTGATCGCGCGTGCGGTCCTTGAAGAGATGTATGAACCTCTCGCAGAAAGCGTATGATAGTTGATATACAACTGCTGATTTCTGGTATATGTACAGCGCACTCCAGTTTCCGGGCTTTTTCAGCACTTGCGGAAAATCCTTTTTCTGCCCTTGCTGAATATCCTTCTTCTGTCCTTGCTGAATATCCTTCTTCTGCCCTTGCTGAATATCCTTCTTCTGCCCTTGCTGAAAATCTTTTTTGTTAGTCATATTCTGCCTCCCAATTATTATTATATTTGTCTTGTGGAGTGATGTATTACCCTTCACTCATCGGGTTCATACCTCGTTCGAGGGATGAAACTATTTCAGGTGCAAAGATAAATAATTCCTGCGAATAAACCAAATAATTACAACAGTTATTTTAAATAAAATCTGATTGCCTGTCGTTTTACGGTTAATATAGCTTAAATAATATGCCAATTGATGCGGTTTTCGGGGATTTTGTTGTATCTTTGCCATTATAATTTATGTTATTTCCTTTTTTATATTAATAAAGTTTGCCAAATATTTAAAGCCGATGTATTCTATTTATAATATTATAAGGTGTACTGCCGTGGCGACGATGCTTGTCGCCAACATTGCCTCAATTCAGGCACAGCAGAAAAAGAAGGTGCCGCTGCAGAAGCGTGAGAACTATGAGTTCACCTTCGACTTGCCCCGGTATGTGGAGCAGTTGAAGAAGGAACTTACATATCCCCTCGCTTGGGGAAACAGTGACATAAAGGACTTTGCCGAGTGGAAATCCGTGGCAAGTGCTAAGGTGCTCGAATGTATGATGACTCCGCCTAAAAAGGCCGAAGACTTTGATTATCAGATAATAGGCGAGGAGAAACGTGACGGATATACCGCACGTAAGATTCTCTTCAACGTAAATGCCTATTCGCGCATATCGGCATATCTGCTCATCCCCGACGGCAAAGGACCTTTCCCTGCCATGAATATGCTGCACGACCATGGAGGTCATCTATATATCGGAAAGGAGAAGATGATACGCCCGTTTGACGTAGATACCGCTGTAGTAAATGATGCCGACCGTTGGGCAGAGAAACTATATGACGGACAATATGCCGGAGACTATTTTGCCCGCAATGGATATGTGGTTTTCTCTGCCGATGCCCCCATGTGGGGAGAGCGGGGTAGGGAGGAGGGTGTTGACCGCAGCAAATACGACATTATCTGCGGCAATATGATGATGCTCGGGCGCGACCTTTCCGCCTTCATGACCTACGACGATATCACCGGCACGGATTTCCTTGCCTCACTTCCCGAGGTGGATAAGAACCGCATCGGTTGTATGGGATGTTCCATGGGAGCCTATAGGGCGTGGATGCTTGCCGCCCTGAGCGACAAGATAGCCGCTGCCGCCTCGATATGCTGGATGACTGTGACTGATGTGCAGATGTCGGTAAAGGACAAGAAGCGTGAATACGGCGGTTTCGCCAACTGCATTCCCGCCCTTCGCCAATGGCTCGACTATCCACACATTGCCTCGCTCGCATGTCCCAAACCGATGCTTTTCATCAACGGCACCCGCGACCATCTCTTCCCCGTTGACGGCACTCAGTCTGCCTTCAGCACCATGCACGACGTATGGCGCAGCCAGAACGCCGATTCCGCCCTTGAGACAGAGTTGTGGGATGTTCCCCATTCCTGCGGCAAGGCATTGCAACAGAGGGCTTTGAAGTTCTTCAACAAGAGATTGTCAGTAAAATAACTGTAGATAAACATATAACTTATGGGACAGTTTTGGACAAAAAAGAAAGACCAGGAAGACCAGGACGAGAAGATAGCACAACCTTGGGCGGAGAAGGTAGGGCACGGGAACATAGCGTGGCCCTGGCCCGATGGCTTTGACACCTCTCTTCCCGATGGCTTCGACGACACGATTCCCTACGATTTTGATAACTGATTATAATATAGTAATTAGTAAAGGAAGAAAAGATGCAATATATCAAACATATATTATATCCGGTTATTATCCTGCTTGTATTCCATTATTGTTCCTCTTCTTGTAGCGACAATATTGGGACAAAACACATAATGTCCCAATCCGAGGAGATTATGGAGGATGACCCGGAGTCAGCTTTTCTTCTTGTTGATAGTCTATTGAGGTCAGGCTCGGTGAAAACGAAGTATGGTCTTATGAAACTCGCACTTATACGTGCCGAGGCGATGAACAAAACCTTCCGTATGATGGACACCTTGTCGGTAATTGATGAAGTGGCTGAATATTTCCGCGACAATGGTACAGGAACTGAGCATATGAGGGCTTTGTATATGCAGGGATGCGTATATCGCGACCGCAACAATTCAACCAAGGCTATCAGGTGTTTTAATGAGGCATTTTCCTGTGTCGATTCCACAGATACTGATTACGACGAACAGCTCGCCTGTCGAATTTATGCCCAGAAGGCTGGTCTCTTGTCAATTGAACGCTCAGTGCAACCCGCCATTGAGGCTTGGGACAATGCCATTCGTCTTGCTTGGAAAATCAAAGACACAGTGGGAGTCATCAATTATTTGTCCTATAAATGTGAACCGTATTATATAAATGGAATGCAAGACTCGGTACTTGCCATATCAGATGCAGCATATAAACTTGCCGTTGCTTTCGGTGATAAAGAATATATTGCCGAAACATTGGGTGACAAGATTTTGTATTTGATTGAAACTAATAATTATGCTAAGGCAGGGCATCTGATAAAATACTATGAAAAATATTCATCAATAATTGACTCGGCTGGCTCTGTCACACGTGGCAGGGAGTTGTATTATGGATATAAGGGTAAGTATTTTGAGGGAATTAATGAAATGGACTCCGCAATCATGTGTTATAGGCAATTGTTGCGTTATGGTTCATTATTAGATAACAAGGAATTGGCTTGTAGGCAACTTGTGTCTTTTTATTCTAAATTAGGTATTTCTGATTCTGTTACAAAATACGCAAATTTATATGTCCAGGTCAACGATTCATCTTGGAGAATAAGGCAGACTGAGGATATGAATCGTATGCAAATAATATATAAGGTGGACGAAAGTAGGCAAATGGCGATGGAAAGACAAAAAGAAGCTATGCGCTATCGTGTGATGTTTTTTGTCGGCATATCTGCCGGTGCTTTTCTTATATATCTTTTAGTTGTTTATTTGAGCAGACAACGACGTAAAAGTCGTATGGTTATGGCAAATCTGAACAAGGAATATTCAGAAGTGTTGATAAAATACGTTAAGTTGGAGAAGGACATGGATATGCTTAGAAAAGATAGCGAGTTGTATGCACAAGAAAAACAAAAAGAGTTGGACAAATTGAGGGAATTACTGGCAAATTATGATTTCAGAGACTCTGATGTCGAGTCATTAAATAATGTGAATGGGGTGTTTGATAGTCCTGTTGTTATCCAAATGCATAGACGTGCCGCCAAATGTTCCTCGCCAACTGATGTGGAGTTGAATAACCTGATGATATTCACACAAACTCAGTTGCCGAACTTTTGGAACACAATAAATGGTTTGGGTTACAACTTGACTGACAAGGAAAAACTCGTGGCAATGCTTGTCAAGCTACGCTTTCTGCCTTCTGAGATTACGGTATTGCTTAATCTTTCCAGTCAGAGAGTGTCCAATATTCGCAGTTCCATCAACAAGAAAATGTTCAAACAGTCAGGCACAAAGTCCCTTGATTTTAACTTGCGGGGCATAAATTGAACCATTGTGTATAAAGTGTATTTTTCCGTGCAAGCATTTGTGTATTAGTATGTTGTCGATGTTGTAAGAATCATGTAGTGAAAAAAGTGAAACGCTTTTTTTTTGTTTTTATGAAATAATCTATGTACTTTTGCATTCGATTTTTTAAAGTAGATTTGGATTATGAAGAAATTAATTTTGTGTTTAATGCTTTTGGTCGTGCCATTGATATCAATGGCTCAAGATGAGAATTTAAAGAATGGGGTTTTGATTCCATTGCAATGTGACGTTGTTAATGGTTCATTAAAGAACGGCCCAATAAAACGAACTCCTCAGTTAATCCCCATCATTATAAAATATGATAATGTATTATGTTTTGACCAATACTATGTCGGAGCAGAATACGAGTTGTATCGTGATGGTGAATTGGTGTCATCAGGGGAAATATCAGATGATTGTTTGTTGGATATCTCAGATTTTGCATTGGGACAATATTGCATATATGTCAATGTTAGTCAGTATATATATAGTGGTAAATTTGAAATTTGATTATTTGATAGTATTATGAAAAGAATTGTCGTTTTCTTAATTGTCGTAGTATTGGCATATTTGTTGTTTTATACGATTGACAATTATGTGGATTCTTCATTGGTAAATGGAGATGATAGCTATATTGGAGTTTTCTTCCTTATTGTTGCATTTATTTCGTCATTTTTAGGTAAAAAGAAATATAGAACATTATTTATTAATTTAATTAAAAAGATTATGAGAAAAAAAGTTTGTTTAATTTTTGCTGCAATACTATGTATATGCAGCGCGTGTGAAAATCATGATGAGGTTGATGACATTATTTCGGATAAATATGAGGTGGTGCCATTAGGTGAAATGTCTGTCACGAAAGTAGCCAATACAAAATCAGTAACTAATAATGAAACATATAAGGTTTCTTTTCGGGATGCTGAAAATGAAGAGAAATTCACTTTCAATATGAAGAAAAATCTTATAGAAGATTCATATGGCTGTGATATTGATAATGATGGAAAACTTGATTTGTCTGTTCGTTTTGATAAAGAAAATCCTAACGAATTTTATTATTTGGATGGGAATGGTATAAAAATAAAGAAATGCAAGTTGTTTTATGACGAAAATAATACTAATTACGTTATAGATGTCATTGAATGTTATAATTTTGACAATTTACCATCCACAAGAGGAAGAAATCCAGGGGAGTCATTTGAAGATTGTTGGCATCGGAAAATGGCATCTACGTTAGGTATGGTACTTTCAATTGTTTGCAGTTGTGTGGGGCCAGAAGGTACTGCAGGAGTTGCAATAGCAGCAGCTATCTATTGTTCTTAACTTTATGAAAATTCTTAATGGCATATGCAAGAATTGTAATAATATGTCATTAAGAATTATTATTTGCCTTATGATGATTTCAATACAAATATTCTTTTTTATTCGATTTTATTTGGCAGTCTCGTGGAATTGTTGTAACTTTGCACCCGAAAATTACGTAATTTATAATATATTTCATTGAAGACATTTGAAGAATTGGGCGTCAGCGAAGAGATTCGCCGCGCTATCACGGAGTTGGGCTTCGAGAGTCCGATGCCCGTACAGGAGGAAGTTATTCCCTATTTGCTTGGAAGTAATAACGATGTAATCGCACTGGCACAGACCGGTACGGGTAAGACTGCCGCGTTCGGCATTCCCGTACTGCAACGCCTTGACCCCGATAACCATGAGACCCAGGCCCTTGTACTGAGTCCCACGCGTGAGCTTTGCCTGCAGATTGCAGATGACCTGAAGGACTTTTCCAAGTATATGAAGGGCATAAACATCGTTGCAGTTTATGGTGGCGCGTCCATCGAGAACCAAATTCGTGCCCTGCGCCACGGGGCACAAGTTATTGTTGCTACCCCGGGACGACTAATCGACCTCATGCACAGGGGCAAGGCAAACCTTGAAAATGTGTATAACGTAGTGCTCGACGAGGCTGACGAGATGCTCAATATGGGCTTCACTGAAAGTATCAACGAAATCTTTGAGGGCGTTCCAAAGGACCGTAACACCCTGCTCTTCTCCGCAACCATGAGCCGTGAGATTGAGCGCATTGCCAAGAGCTATCTTCGTGAATATAAGGAAATTGTAGTGGGAAGCCGCAATGAGGGTGCAGAGAATGTCAACCATATATATTATATGGTACATGCCAAGGATAAGTATCTCGCCCTGAAGCGCATCGTGGATTACAATCCCAAGATATTCGGAATCATCTTCTGCCGCACAAAGCTTGAGACCCAGGACATAGCGGATAAACTCATTCGCGACGGATATAATGCCGAGAGCCTTCACGGCGACCTTAGTCAGCAGCAGCGCGACCTGACTATGCAGAAGTTCCGCCAGCATCTTACACAACTCCTCGTGGCTACGGATGTGGCAGCCCGTGGTCTCGACGTTGATGACCTTACGCATGTCATCAACTTCGGACTCCCCGATGACATAGAGAGCTATACCCACCGCAGCGGACGCACTGGACGTGCGGGCAAGAAGGGTACATCTATCTCTATCATGCACATCCGTGAGAAGCACAAAATGAGGGCGATAGAGAAGGAGATAGGCAAGAGTTTTGTGGAGGGAGAGATACCCTCAGCCAAGGAGATTTGCAAGAAACAGCTATACAAGGTGATGGACCAGATAGTGAAGACCGACGTGAACGACGAGGAAATCGACCCGTTTATGACGGACATAAACCGCTACTTTGAGTTCATGGACAAGGAGGACCTTATTAAGAAGATCGTGAGCATGGAGTTCGGCAAGTTCCTTGCCTATTATGCCGATGCGCCTGAGATTGAAGCCCCCTCTAAATCTCCCCGAGGGGAGACTTCCGGCAAGCGCAATGGTAAGGGCGAACGTGGTGGGCGCAGCAACACTCCCCCTCGGGGGAGACGGAGGGGGGCTGAGTCTGGATATCGCCGCCTCTTCATCAATCTCGGAAAGGACGACGGTTTCTACCCCGGTGAGGTTATGCAGTATATCAACAAACATGTGGAGGGACGTCAGGAGGTTGGACATATCGACCTTCTAAGTAAGTTTTCATATATAGAAGTGCCTGAGAATGATGCACAGAAGGTGATGCGTGCCCTTGACGGAACAAGATACAAGGGGCGTGAAGTGCGCTGCAATGATGCCGACGAGAAAGGACATGGCAGGGCATCACGCTCTTCTGAGGATGGCGACCGCAAGTCATCACGCGGAGGCAGAAAATCATCCGAAAAGATTGTTACGGCAAAGAAAGCCCATACTCCAAGGAAACCCAAGAAATCAATGGATATACCGATGGAAACGGGCGATTGGCGCCAGTTCTTCAAGAACGGCAACAATGATTTCAAAGGCGAAGAGCCTGACTTCAGCGAAGAAGGTTGGGCGATGAGAAAGCCGAGGAACAAGAAATAAAAATATAAAAGGCAGTCAAGAAATGACTGCCTTTTATATTAGTCATAAGAAATGTTTCGCAGTTCGCTCACATTGCTTTCCTGAGCCTTTTCGGTGAAGAAACGGCCAAAGTCATCTGGTAGTAGAGTGATGGCGGGCTTGAAATCCTCGCTTTGCATATATTCCAATATGCTTCTTAACAGATGGCGTGACTCTGGGTATTGCTGAGTAGCTGTCAAGTCACTCATACACACGAATACTCGCCCCTTTCCGACATTTGCCTCAAAGAAGAGGGCAAGGCGATGGTTGCGCTCCACATTGTCAATCACCTGCACAAGTGGCCGGTAGTCTTTTGGCATCTTGTCCATCACCAACGGGCGTGACTCATGCACTATGGATGCCCACTGCCAGTTGGTGTGCATATCTGTAGGGAATGACTTAAACAGAGGATGCTCCATCTCGTTAACAAGCAAACCGAGGGTTCCAGGCGAAACGGGTTTCTTGTTGTTTTCGGATATGGTCTTGAACATGCGATAGTTCCAGTAGTCTGTCTGCACCAAGCCACCTACGGTTTGGTCGGCATACATTTCCTTCTTTGGCATGAGCAGCACCTTGTCTCCATCCCTTAATTTTTTCATTACGCTCTCGTCAAGAATGTCGGCGATAACAATGCCCTTTGAAAGTGTTCCTGACAGTTTTTCCATATCGTAGCAGGGATATACCCACAATGTGTAATCGTTATGATAAGGAGTGTCTGTGATAGACAATGCCAATCTTACTTTTTCCGCCTTTCTCGTCTTGCTAAGTCGTGCCACTACCGAGTCGCATGACACATCGAACACTCCTGCCTCCACATTGCTGAGCTTTGTACTGTCTTGTGCCAATATTACATTCTTATCGCTAAAAAATGCCCATTTCATCGTCTTTCCTTCAAGGACTGAGTCGGCGGCGGCATAATTCGCTATTATGCACTTCCATGTGATGGTGTCGCCCTCGCTATAGGTGAGTCGTGGCAGTTCGGCCATCGGCACCACCTTGTCACACCATTGTCGCCATCTCTTGGCATCCACAATCTCCTTACTGTCCATAAAGGCGTCGAGGATGCCAACGTATGCCGATCCTTGTCCCGGGTAGTCTTGAATGTCGAGCAGTTGAAATCCAGCCATGTTCCTTGTCCTGAGGTCCATCTCAATGTCAGCCTTATAGAGTTCAGCCGACCATTTGCCTGAAGCCTCGTGAAAATCCTTTGCCTGTGACAACATTCCGGCATCCTTTAGTCTTTGACGGAATATCCTCATGTTGTCAGGACGTAACACTCCGCGATATTTCTCAATCTCGTTATAATCTGGATAGGTTTGGAATTGTCCCGTCTCATGACTGATAATAGGCACCTTGCTTCCCTCAATCGCCTTCTCGAAGTTGGTGGTAGTGTTGGGATATTCGTGATTGATGAGACCTCCGTCGAAGGCATCGCAGAAAGAGAATGAACCGCGCACGTGGGTGTTGTATTCACCCCATGCCTCACCGCCAATGCGACAGGTGGTAAAATAGTCCATTCCATCGAGCACACCCTTATATCCGAGATACATGTTAGAGCCGAAGGTATAGAGACGTCGCGTAGCGTCACCGTCACCTGACTTTTCGCAATTTCCGTCTATTTTCCTGAAGTCATTAACGTAATCCGCCATCAGTTCGGTACTTCCCCAAAGTTCATTGCCAAGGCCCATCATCACGAATGACGGATGATTGCCGTATGTCTCGATTATCTTCCTTCCCTCGTCTCTCAGATATGATGTAAGCCATTCGTCCTTTTCGTCGAAACCGCCCCATATCGGCAGTTCTGGTTGAAGGTATATACCGAGGTTGTCGGCAGCTTGGAAGCAAGCTTCCGGTGGGCACCATGAATGGAATCGCACATGGTTGATGCCATATTGCTTGCAAGTCTTGAGATAGTTGTACCACTCGTCATATCCCATAGCCACATGTCCCGTCAGAGGCCATACGCAGGCGTCGTGCTTACCGCGCAGGAATGTCTTGCGTCCATTTACGGTGAAATGGCTTCCTTCTGCCTTGAAGTCGCAAAGGGCAAAAGTGGCGGTCTTCTCGTCCGACTTGCCCTTACATTCCACCCTTACTTTTACCTTGTTGAGGTATTGGGGAGTGTGTTCACTCCATTTTTTGGCGTTTTCACCGAGGTCGTAAGTGTAAAAGAGCGTTGTTGTGCCGTTTTCGTTAATGGTTCGCCGGCTAATACCACCGCGTGTTATCTCAATCTCCTTGTCTTTCTTCTGTTTTCCACTAAAATATAACTTTACATTATATTTTTGCTTGGGATTGCCTTCGAGAGTTATCTCAATGTTCACCTTGTTTTTTGAGGCGATTGGGGATGTACGGATGCTCTTGATAGTGACAGGTGATTCCTTTGCTTCGAGATACATCTTACCGATGATACCGTTCCAGTTCGTTTGGGTGTCTTCGGTATAAGCGTGTGATGAACCGAGTAGTTGCTTAGGCACACTGTTGCCGTTATCTACCTTGATGTCGAGTTGGTGCTGACCTGGTGTCAGTTTGCCTGTCAGGTCATATATTTGTGGCACCGAGATATCGTCGCATTTTCCCACTTCCACACCGTCGATATAGACTGTTGTGGGTTTGGTCCTTTCAAGAAACAATGTAATCCTCTTGGTCTTCCATGATGATGGGATATCTATACTCTTTGAATACGTGGCTTCGCCAAACCAAGTGAAGTAGCGCGAGAGATGGGTGGTCTCGTCGCGCTTGTTGTTAGGTTCACCTTTGCGGTTGGTGTCGGTAGTTCCTGGCAGATGCACTGCCTCTTTCCCCAACATCCATTGTCCGCTCAGGTCTATTTGTGTCGTTTGGGCGCTCGCCAATCCCGACGATGCCACAAACAAAGTTGTTACAATTAGTTTTTTCATACTTAGGTTTTTCGTTATAAAGAATTATTTTGCTCCTATTTCCTTGATTAGTCTGTCGGCATGTCCCCATTTGTCCATCATGTAGAGGACGTAGCGGATGTCAACGCCGATGCAGCGAGCGAGCTTGTTGTCAAAGAAGATGTCGCTTGAAAGACTGTCCCAGTTGCCGTCGAAGGCGAGACCTATCAGTTCTCCCTTGCCGTTGAACATAGGCGAACCGCTGTTACCTCCGGTGATGTCATTGTTGGTGAGGAAGCAGAGTTGCATCTTGCCTGTTGTTTTGTCGGTGTATTTGCCGAAGTCCTTTGCGCTCATCAGCTCGTGCATTATAGGTTCAGCGAAGTACTCGAAGTTCTTGTCGCTTTGCTTCATTTTCTCCACGATACTTGGTGCATCGGTGAAGTAGCCCGAAGGCTTGCCGTTAAGATTGAATCCGCCCACCTGCCCGTAGCTCAGTCGCATGGTGAAGTTGGCATCGCTGTAGTGTGGCAGTTCCTGTTCCATACGCAGGATGGCATCACATAGATAGCGTTCCTGGATATCGATGGAATCGTTAAGTTTGTCCAGCTCGTTCTTCAATTCTCCGAAAACTGTGGTGAGGTCGAGTCCCATCTTGATACCGCAGTCCTTTGCATAAATCTTCTTGTTGATGTATATCTTCTCACCGCTTTTCATGAGTATCGTGTTGTTCCATACATCTTCCACATACTTCGAATAGTCGCCTCCGTAGGCATTGTCGATTGTCTGATAGAATTCGGGCAGGAACTTGGCGTCAACATGCTCGCGGTAGTTCTTCAGCAGTGTTGCATATACCTCCTTGTCGAGGGCTGCGTCCCATGTGTCGCTGTTGTCCTTATATTCCACGTATTGCTTTGACTTGTTTTTCTTCGGTCCTTTCACTTCTATGCCGTTATGATATTTGAATGCACGGTCGGAAAGTTCGTTGGTGCGAATGAATGTTTCGCGGAAATACATATAGTTGCGTCTTGCCACAAGACGCTTGTCGTAGAGGCTTTTCATCAGGTCGAAATCGAGCTTTCCCTTGAGATAGCCGGTGAACATCTGATAACGTCTGATTCTTTCCTCGTAGTCGGCTTTTTGGCGGATAAGTCCGATGGAATCGATACATTTGTTCATTCCTATGGAGTTTTTCCAGTAGTTGCTGCTCTGCGCATACTTGGAGTCATACTTGATTCTCACTGCCTCGTCGGCACGCATGTGCTTGAGCATCACTTCCTGCTTTACGCCTCTCACCTGTGCGCGTGGCGCGTTCTCTGCATCGCGACGCTCGCGTATTCCGTAAGAAGAGAGATAGCGGCTTGTGCTTCCCGGATAACCCATGGTCATGGCGAAGTCGCCCTCTTTGTAGCCCTGAAGAGACACGGGCGACCAGTGCTTTGGCTTGTATGGCACATTGTCCTTGCTATAAGCTGCAGGCCCGTTGGTCTTCGGGTCGGCATAGATACGGAATACTGAGAAGTCGCATGTCTGCCTCGGCCACATCCAGTTGTCTGTCTCGCCGCCGAATTTGCCCATCGACTTGGGCACGGTGAATACGAGGCGAAGGTCGGTGAAGTCACGGTAGGTTGTGGCGTAATACTTGTTGCCTTCATAGTAAGGCTTGATTTCGAGGCGCAGCGTGGAGTCCTTTGCCTTTACCTCCTTTGACATGTCATTCTCGATGGAATCGAGGAAATGCACCTGCTCGGATGGTGTCAGCTTGTTGATGCCCTTCTTGTCGAGAAGTTCCGTGATGTCCTTCTGCTCAACCATAAAGCTGACGAACATGTTCTCGTTTGGCAGTTCCTCTTCAAAGCTCTTTGCGTAGAAACCGTTGAGCATATAATCATGCTCCACGGTAGAGTGACTGCGGATAGACTCAAAACCGCAGTGGTGATTAGTAAACACGAGTCCATCGGGTGAAACAACCACTCCCGAGCAATACCCCGAGAAGTTTACCACCACGTTCTTGATGGCGTCATCATTGTTGTACAATGCGTCGTAGGGCATTGAGAAACCTTCTGCCTGCATCTGGTTATACACAGCCTGCGGCAGGTTGTAGAGCATCCACATGCCTTCGTCGGCATGTACCGATGCGGTTGACAGCATAGCTGCCAGAATTAATGTGCTTTTCTTCATGTTAATTTATGTCTTAATTTCTAATTCCTAAATTATAATTTTTCAATCTTTTAATTTTTCAATCTTTTAATTTTTCAATCTTTTAATTTTTTCAAATATCGGCTCAATCGGAAAGTCTTTCTTCACAATATATGCGAGGAAGAGCAATATCAATAAAGTGTTAGGCACAACCATCCACAAACCGCCGATGTTGTCCCTGCATAGCTTAATAATAGCGAAGCAGACAATAGCCAATGCCACATACTTG
>JBJEAV010000353.1:0-1755 GCA_051869395.1 Prevotella sp. | reverse complement strand
AAATTTTGTGGGATTTAGGATTCCGCTCATAGGCTCTGCGGCTCATGTCGAATAGTTTCAGAAAGAAATATTCGTCATCCGGATACCCGTATCCTTGTCTGCGAAGAGTCTTAATCTTGTTGTTGATACCCTCGATCTTGGCTGCAGAAATGTCATAGGTTGCATGAGCGATGATGCCTTCAAAGTGGTTGCTGAGAAGGCGTTCAAACCACAGCAGATGAGGATTGTTAGTTGCTTTGCAAGTATCCATGATACTTATGATATCTTCAGCCATTACAGCTTCATCCTTGCGAGAGTATGCAAGAGTCAACTTCTCCTTGATCAGATCCAGTGTAAACAGAAGTCGGTTCTCCTGAAGTAACGAATCATAGCGTTCTTCATAACCTTCCTTTCGAACGATACTGTCAGTTTTGAACAGACTACTCCCTTTGTGGATTACCCGTTCCTCTCTGGCATCAGCATCCTTCTCTTTAAGAGTCTTGCGGGAAGACATTAGGATATAGCGGGTCTTCTTTAATGCCCTTGCAGCCTCGACATTGCCCTCCTCATAGAGACGACGCTGTTCATCCTTACGGACTTCGCTGACAACTTTATCATTGAAGTTCTTAACGATATGGAAGTAATCAAATACCGGCTGTATATGAGGACATTTTTCCTCAAAGGCCTCCTGGAAATCCGAGTTCATGTCACAGGCAATTGCCTCGACCTTGTCCATCCACTTCAGACCGACATGCTCGATAAAGTCATATACAACCTGCTTTTTCTTTCCGCCGGCAATCCAGAGTATATGCCCCGTCTCCATGTCAATGATGTGAGTCGCATAGCGATGACCATTATGCAGCTTGAATTCGTCAATGCCAAGGAATTTAGCCGGTTTTTCAGGCTTGATCAGCTTTCCGTCAGCAGTTGTATACTGTTCCTGAAGGCGTTCCTTATCGATATCCTTCACGGTGTTCTTGCCGAGGCCTGTGATGTCAGCCACCTCTTTGTTGGTGTAAACACCAGAAGCCAGAAGCTCGCGGGTATACTGATACAGTTCTTCTGTAATCATATGTCCCGGTGCCTTGAAAGAAATAAACTGAGTTTTCGTAGTACCGCACTTCGGGCAGGCATACTGGTTGCGCTTAAAGGAAACACAGCTCAGATTTCCACCGAAAGGAAGATGACGCAGGGTGATTCCGGGATGATTATTCACATGCATCTTAGAACCGCAGGAGCAACGCAAATCTTCTTCGCCAGGGTCGAGCGTGCCTTCAAAACAGAATACATTTCTTCCTGATTTAGCGGTCTTAGTAGTAGTTCCGGTATTGTGAAAGCCATACAGGCAGGAAGGAATCATTAAAAAATTCGTAGATTGAGTAAATGCTAATTGTCCATCAGCTTCTTTTCGTATATAATCCAAGACAGAGGATCTCCTTTCGATTGGGTTGTTTACATCCGGCCAAAGATGCAATACCAATCTTAACGGAAGATCCTTTTTTATTCAATTAAATTTTACGCCAGAACATCAAGTGTTCTTAGGCACCAGAGCCAGAGGGAAGAAACCAGCCACCCATAAGGGCTTGGTCTTGATAGGGTTCTCAGGCAATGCTATACTGCCAGATTCCGACGGCGCTGTAACTAACAACTGTTCTTGAGTTCTTCGCCGTCGGGTTGATTACCCAACGCATTGCCTGAGGTTCATGTCAAGGCTGGCGTACAACTTGAAGAACTATACCGTGGTAACGTCAATCCCACGAAAAAAATGATTGACCC
>JBJEAV010000352.1:0-8243 GCA_051869395.1 Prevotella sp. | reverse complement strand
AGGAATTAGGAATTAGGAATTAGGAATCTTTAGGCACGGATTGACACAGCTTTTTTATAAAAAGACACGGCTTTGGGCTGCGCAATGTTTGGGCTTTATTTACTAAAGGCTATACTTAAGTATAGACACGGCTCGTTGACGCTGGTGCATACTAAGCCGTGAACTTGCAAAGCAAGCCGTTAACACGAAGTGCCGTGACCAAGTACTCAATGCGGAGCCAAAGCCGTGTCTTGAAAAGCCGTGTCCATCCGTGCCTAAAAATAATCTGTTATCAAAAATGTGATAATCTGTGGACAAAACTGTGAATAATCAAAAAAAGCTGACGATAAAATCGTCAGCCTTTTTCGTGACTCCGGCGGGATTCAAACCCACAACCTTCTGATCCGTAGTCAGATGCTCTATTCAGTTGAGCTACGGAGCCAATCCGTATTGTTTTACTTGCAATAATCTCAGTAAGTGACTCCGGCGGGATTCAAACCCACAACCTTCTGATCCGTAGTCAGATGCTCTATTCAGTTGAGCTACGGAGCCTCTTTCTTAATTGCGGGTGCAAAGGTACGAACTTTTTTTGAAACCACCAAATATTTTTCCAACTTTTTTCGTATTTTTGCAAAAATAATGAGAATAATGACATAATAAGGCCATAAAACACCTTTCCCTCCTCCCATGCTGCCGATGGCAACATGGGAGGAGGGAAAGGAAATTGAATAATCAACTTGTCAACTAAATCTTCAACTCCTTAAGAATCTCACTCATCTTCTGTAATGTGCTTATGCGTGTCGGCACGAGAGGCAGACGGAGAACATTCTCAATGAATCCCATTTCATGAAGCATAGCCTTCACTCCTGCGGGATTGCCATCCACAAACAGAAGGCTGAAAAGTTCAGTAAAGCGATGGTGAATCTTTCGGGCACCCTCGTACTCGCCCTTGAACTCAAGACGAATCATACGCGAGAACTCCTTGGGCAAAGCATTACCTATAACACTGATAACACCCACTGCGCCGCAGGAAATCATCGGGAAGGTCAGGGCATCATCACCGCTGATAACATCAAAACCGGATGGTTTGTTTTTGATAATCTCGTCAACTTGCTCCAAACTGCCACTTGCTTCCTTGATAGCCACAATGTTCTTGCTGTCACGTGCAAGACGAACTGTGGTCTCAGCCTTGAGGTTCACACCTGTTCTTCCGGGGACATTATACAAAACCACTGGCAGCACAGTGGCTGCTGCGATAGCCTTGAAATGTTGGTAGAGACCTTCTTGTGAAGGCTTGTTATAATATGGGCAGACACTCAGCACACCATCGATGCCGTGGAAGTCACCAGTCTTCAATTCATCGATGATGGCAGCGGTATTGTTGCCGCCACATCCCATGAGGATAGGCACACGTCCCTTGACAGTTGACACTACGAGATCCTTAATCTTCTGCTTCTCCTCCTTGGTAAGACATGGTGTCTCACCTGTAGTGGCGAGAATACAGAAAAAGTCGGCTCCGTTGTCAAGCTGGTATTCCACAAGGCGCAACAGTGCCTTGTAGTCCACCGAGCCGTCTTCACAGAAAGGAGTGACGAGAGCGATACCCAAACCTTTGAATATGTTACGTACCATATATATTAATCAAGTTATCTTACTATTCAGGATGAACATCCGTGGCCTTGAGCATCTCAGCCACCTCGTCGTTGATTTTCTTGGCGAAGTCGGCGATGGTGAGCACTCCGCGCTCCTCTGAGCCTTGCTTGCGCACACTGACTGTGCCGTCAGCCTGTTCCTTCTCACCCACGATGACCATATAAGGTATGCGCTTCATCTCGTTGTCGCGCACCTTTCGACCAATCTTCTCGTTGCGGTTGTCGATGGTGGCGCGCACTCCCTGCTTGTCAAGTTCCTTGGCAACCTGCTTGGCATAGTCGTTGAACTTCTCCGAGATAGGCAGTATGGCTACCTGGTCGGGAGTCAGCCACAATGGGAAGTGTCCTGCTGTGTGCTCGATGAGCACGGCGCAGAAACGCTCCATAGAACCGAACGGGGCACGGTGAATCATGACGGGCACCTTCTTGGTATTGTCCTCATCGGTGTATTCCAGCTTGAAACGCTCCGGCAGGTTGTAGTCAACCTGGATGGTGCCCAACTGCCAGCGGCGACCGATGGCATCCTTCACCATGAAGTCGAGCTTCGGACCGTAGAAGGCAGCCTCACCATATTCTATCTTGGCGTTGAGTCCCTTCTCGCGGCAAGCCTCGATGATGGCATTCTCGCCTTTCTCCCACACTTCGTCGGAACCGATGTATTTTTCTTTATCGTTGGGGTCGCGGAGTGATATCTGTGCCTCAAAGTTATCGAAGTGGAAGATTGAGAACACTGCACTGATGATGTCCATCACGCGGCAGAACTCGTTCTTCACCTGGTCGGGACGACAGAATATATGCGCGTCATCCTGAGTGAACGAGCGCACACGGGTCAGTCCGTGCAGCTCACCGCTCTGCTCATAACGATATACCGTACCGAACTCAGCGATGCGCAGTGGCAGGTCGCGGTATGAACGCGGTTTCCATGCAAACACCTCGCAGTGGTGAGGGCAGTTCATCGGCTTGAGCATATACTCCTCGTTCTCCTCGGGAGTGTGTATCGGCTGGAACGAATCCTTGCCGTAGTGGGCATAGTGCCCCGATGTTACATATAGATTCTTGCTACCGATATGCGGAGTGATAACCTCCTGATATCCGTAACGCTTCTGTATCTTGCGGAGCATGTCCTGCATACGCAGACGAAGCTCAGTGCCCTTCGGCAACCAGATGGGCAATCCCTTACCCACTCTCTCAGAGAACATGAAGAGTTCCATCTCCTTGCCTATCTTGCGGTGATCGCGCTTCTTGGCCTCCTCGAGCATCACGAGATACTCGTCGAGCATCTTCTTCTTGGGGAACGAAATACCATAGAGACGCTGCATCTGCTCGCGGTTGGCATCACCACGCCAGAACGCTCCTGCTACGTTTGTAAGTTTGACAGCCTTGATAGCTCCAGTGTTAAGAAGGTGCGGACCCTTGCAGAGGTCAGTGAATGCACCCTGAGTATAAGTGGTGATAGTACCGTCTTCAAGATCCTGGTCAATGTGCTCGCACTTGTATGTCTGTCCAGCCTCTCCAAACTCCTTGAGAGCATCGGCCTTTGACACCTCCTTGCGCACCACCGGCTCTTTCTTTCCGGCAAGTTCCTTCATCTTCGCCTCGATGGCGGGGAAGTCAGCCTCCTTAATCATCTGTCCGTCTTTGAGGAGCACGTCATAGAAGAATCCGTTCTCCACGGCAGGACCGAAACCGAACTGTATGCCCGGATATAGTTCCTGCAATGCCTCGGCGAGGAGGTGTGCGGATGTATGCCAGAAGGCGTGCTTGCCCTCATCGTCGTCCCACTTCAAGAGCTGCACCTTAGAGTCCTCATTGATGGGGCGGTTCAATTCCACTGTTTCACCGTTTACGGCGCAGGCGATAACGTCGCGTGCCAAAGCCGGTGATATACTTTCGGCAATTTGAAGTCCATTGACTCCCTGTTCGTATTCACGAACGGAGCCGTCTGGGAAAGTGATTTTAATCATATCTTAACTACTTTGTTTTCAATTTTGGGCGCAAAATTAGCTAAATTATTCGTAATTAGAGAATAATTATATTAAAAAAATACTAATTTGCTATGTTTTTGTATCACTTGCTATGTTTTTTGATTACACTATAGGCCTTATACAGACCTCTTTCGCCCGCTTTTCCCAAATCCACGACAGCCTCCGTCTCCTTTTTCAACTTCAGTTTCGCCATACCCCGGTTGTAGTATGCCTCTGCCAACTGAGGGTCGAGTTCGAGGGCTCGGGTATAGTCTTCGACTGCTTTCTCGAAGTCGCTTCCAGCTGCATACGCATTGCCTCTATTATAGTATAGGTAAGCGTTGTTGGGCGCGGTGCCTATTGCCTTGTCAAGCTCTGATATCACGCTGCGCGTCACGATGTCGTCGCGTTTCTGGTCGTTTTCCTTCATCCTGTATGCGGAACGCTGCCAAAGGGTGAGCACTGATGCCGAATCCACCTCCTCAAGTATTGACAGCACCTCCGGCTCGTCTATCACCACTGGCCGGCACACTATGTACAGTTGCTGTTTGCCGCCCGTCTTATTGTTGAACTCATCAACGTCCTTGTCGTATGGCATATACGACTCCACATCCGAACGCACATTCTCGAACGACAGGTCATACATAGGCATAAACGCCATGTCAAGCTGTCGGTTCTGCACCCTGCCACGGTATTCGTTCTTATATTCCTGCTGCATCTCGTTCTCGTCAGCGGTGACAAGTTGGTTGTATTTGTCGAGGTCGATGTCGCTGCGCTTGCGCAACTTGTCCTTGTCTATTCTCGGTTGTTTTCCGTATAGCGACTTGTATAGCTGTGCCTTGAACACACGGAACTCATCCTTCTCCGCCTCCTTGGTCATGCCAAGACGACGGTAGCACTTGGCGCGGCTCTGCAGTCCAAACCAGAAGTTGGGGAAGTCGTTTATTACCTTTGAATAATCTCGTATGGCTCCCCTGAGGTCTCCTGTCTTGTCGAGCAAGAGTGCACGGTTGAAGAGTGCCATGATATTATCAGGCTCCAACTTCAGTACAAAGTCAAAGTCGAGAATGGCACGGTTGTCGTCGCCCACCTGTGCCCTGAGCAGTCCGCGGTTATAGTGTCCGAGGAAGTTATTCGGGTCGAGGTCGAGTGCTGTATCGTAGTCCGCCATTGTTCCTCTCAGGTTGTTCTGGTTGAATCTCGCCAGTGCGCGGTTGATATAATGGTCGGCACGCTTGGGCTGCAGGTGAATAGCCTTGTCGAGGTATTTCTCAGCGTCCTTCCACTCCTTGCGTGCAAGGCTCACCACCGACAGAGCCTGCCACGTACCACCGTCATAGGGGTCGAGATCAGCACTCTTGTTAAGGGCTTTTAAGGCTTCGGTGGTATCTTTCTTGTTAAGATATATCTCTGCGCGCATATTGTATGCACGTGCATACTTGCTCCATTTTGTGAGTATTGTGTCTATCTCGTTGAGGGCCTGGTCATACTCCTTCATCTCCATACGGCAGATGGCACGGTTCTGCCAGAATCCCTGGTTGTCGGGATTGAACTTCAGCGCATGTGTATAGTCACCTATTGCATCCTCGTATTTCTTCTGTTGGATTCGCGCCAGACCTCTCAGTTCATATAGTCCCGTGACGTATGGATTGATGCGTATTGCCTCCGAGCAGTCGCTCTCCGCACCGACATAATCTTCCAGATAGTATTTAGCCACACCTCTTAAGAACCACGGTTCATAGAGATATGGCTTGGCAGTGATGGCCTGCGAGAAATATTGCATCGACAGCACATAGTCTTCATAATACAATGCACTGCGGCCGATAGTCACCAGTCGGTCGATATTATACTGTGCCCTCGCCGCCGTGGCAAAGAGCAGCAGCATCAATGTCATTATCTTGAATACTACAGTGCGACGCAATTCTTTATAGCTAAAATGTTTTTGATTTAACACAGAGTCAAGAAGTCACAGAGTTTTTCTCTGTATCTTCTTAAAACTTAACAATATGAACTCTCCGTGCCTCTGTACCTCTGTGTTCAATTAATTTTTCCGCAATTTAATTCCTCCTCGGCAGCAGTTTTGTCTTGTATCCGCAGCGGAATCGTCCTTGAAGCAAGGCCTTGAGCTTGTTCTTGATAAGCTGCTTACGCAGGGGACTGATGCGATCGATGAACATCTTTCCGTCGAGATGGTCAAACTCATGCTGCATCACCCGGGCGAGATAGCCCTCTATCCATTCGTCATGAGACTGAAGCTCAGCGTCGAGCCACTGCACGCGGATTCGCTTGGGACGCGTCACCTTCTCGTGGATTGCCGGAAGGGAAAGACATCCCTCTTCCATTGACTCCGTCTCTGTGTCGTCATATTCCAAGATATGCGGATTAATAAACGCACGGCGGAAGTCCTTGTATTCGGGCATATCGTCAGCAAGCGGGTCAAGGTCGATGACCACCACGCGTATTGCCTTGCCAATCTGTGGAGCGGCAAGTCCTATGCCCTCCGACTCGGTAAGAGTCTCAAACATGTCAGCTATCAGCTGCTGCAGGTCTGGATAATCCACCGGAATATCCTCAGCCACCTTTCTCAACACCGGCTGACCGTATGTATAAATAGGTAAAATCACTCTTTAATTTTTTAATTCTTTAATTCTTTAATTTTATGAATTCAAAATTGAATTCATATAGTCCTGCAAGATTATCGTTGCACTTATCTCATCCACAAGAGCCTTGTTCTGACGGGCTTTCTTCTTCAATCCCCCGTCGAGCATAGCCCTATGGGCAAGCACCGAGGTGAACCTCTCGTCATAGAACTCAAGCGGAATGTCGGGATGCAACTTGCGGAACTGGCCCGCCCACGACTTCACGCGTGCGTAGTTCTCACTTGGTTCACCATTATTCTGCCGTGGCTCACCCACAACAATCCTCTCCACCGTCTCGCGGCGGAGATAATCATCGAGAAAAGCCATAAGTGCAGACGTGTCAACAGTGGCCAACCCTCCAGGTATAATCTTCAGAGGGTCGGTCACAGCGACACCACAGCGTTTCTTGCCGTAATCTATAGAAAGGATTCTTCCCACGTTATTAGTTGCCGTTGAACAGGAGCCATGCGTCAGGGTACTTCGCACGAAGCTCGTTGCGACTCTGCACTGCAGACGACTTGTCGGCGAATGTAGTGGCAACAACCCTGAACATGTTGCGGTCGTTGTTCTTCACAATCTGTGCATCATATCCCGACTCCTTCAGACGCTGCTGCAGTCCCTCGGCATTAGCCTTCAGGGAGAATGAACCAACAACGACACTGAAGTTCTTCAGTCCGCTACCATCGATAAGCGACACCTGCTCCTGGCGCACTGATACATTGTCAGCGTTATCCACAACCTTCACCTCGTCGATAGGTTTCTCTTCCACAGGAGCCACCACGTTGGCCTCGGTGTTAGTCTCAACGGCAGCAGCCTCCTGGGCCTTTGCCTTCTCATAAGCCTTCTTGTATGCACTCTCACTTGACTTACAGCTTGTGAAAGCCATTGCTGCGCACAGTCCGGCGCAAAGAATCAAATACTTCTTCATATTCTATGTATTACATTATTATATTATATAATATTCTTCGATTAACCAAAAATTTCTGCGAAATTACTAATTATTGGCGAAAAACGGAAACAATTGCCACATAAAGTTTGTTAAATCGGGGAAATATGGGCATTTTAACAAAAAATCACTATGAAATTCATTGTTTTTCCGAAAATAATGAGTAAATTTGCGTTCGAATAACAACATGTCGAACCATTTAAATTAAAATTTGGCTTATGAAAAATTTAGGTTATATTGGCGCATTCCTCGGCGGTGCTCTCGCCGGCGCAGTGATTGGTCTTCTCGTGGCTCCAGAGAGCGGAAAGGACACACGCAGCAAGGTTACTGACACAGTGAACGACTTCCTTAAGAAGCATAACATCCGTCTCTCACGCAAGGAGGTTGAAGACCTGGTTGACGACATCCAGGAGGTTGCTCCTGAAGCATAGTTCCACATAACTCTCACAAACGCTCGTAATATGCTATCAAGCGACAAGAATATTGAGTCTATAGCGAGATTAGTGGAGACACTAAAGGACTACATCGTGCTTCAGAAGGAATATCTGAAGTACGATATGGTTGAGAAATTAGTGAAGCTGAGTGCGGCACTGCTGCTCTCAATTTTCATATTGGCACTGGTCTTCGCGGTGGTTTTCTACCTATCCTTCGCCTTGGTATATTGGATTGCCGAAACCACGGGTGTTCCCGGTGGCTTCGCCATCGTGGGCGGTGCATATCTCCTGCTTCTCTTCATCGTGTATTACAAGCGTAAGGAATGGATTGAAAGACCGCTCGTCAGGACATTGGCAAGTATTCTGTTGGAAAAATAATTGATGTCACCACTGTTATGAGAACTATAGAGGAAATTCAGGCACGCAAGCAGGAGCTGCATGCCGAGATACAGAAGAAGGAGGAGTACATCGCAGCCACATGGGAATCCCTGTGGCAGCCCGCAAAGGCTAACACCAAGGGTGAAATGGTGACGCACATCATAGCCAACAGTATCACCGCCGTAGATGCCTTCCTGACCATGCGCAAGCTCGTCTCCCGATACGGTCATCTATTCGGTATCGGAAGGAAA
>JBJEAV010000351.1:0-8268 GCA_051869395.1 Prevotella sp. | reverse complement strand
CGGGGTGACCAGTAGTGGGAGATTCCCACTGACGGAGCTGTGCCAGTTCGTCGAGTGTGAATTTTCCGATGAGAGTAAGCTGTGAATAGAGCATCGGAGCCATGTGACCGGGGTCGAGGAAGAAACGGTCGCGACCTACCCATCCAGGGTTCTCCGGGTCATACTTCAGATACTCACTATAGAGCACGTTAATGAAGTCAGCACCACCCATGGCACCGCCCGGGTGACCACTCTTAGCCTTTTCGACGGCTGATGCAGCGAGAATACGGATATTGTCCGCTGCCTTGTTCATAAGATTCTTGTCATTCATCTTTTTTAAGTTTATAATGAGTTACATGTTTTGGTATTTGCATGGAATGTACAAATTCGACTGCAAAGATACTACTTTATATCGAGAACGACGATAGATTTTGCAGGAATTTTCACTGTAAGCACGTTTTTCTTCAGTTTAGCGTCCTTAAAATCTGTAGGAACCACCACTTGGGTGTTGTCGAAGTCGTTGTAGTCGGTAATATTCTTGCAGGTGAGGATACGTCCGCTCACTGCCTTTGCCTGCATTCCGTCGAGGTTGACGGTCAGGGTCTGGGCTTTGTCTAAGCATACGTTGGCAAGCGACATGATTATGCTTCCGTCGGCCTTCTTGGCGGCTGATGTGCTCACTGCGGGCACCTTGCGGCCGTCCTTGGCATGGCTGTCACCACGCACGTCGATTGTCTCCACGTTCACGTCGCAGGGGAGGTATGTGGCTTCCTGGAAGCCCTTGTACATCTCGAAGACATGATAGGTGGGAGTAAGCACCATGTGGCCTGTTCCCTTCTGGTCGGTGAGGATCATCGACTGGAGCACGTTAACCACCTGTGCGATGTTTGCCATGCGCAGACGGTCGGTGTGGCGATGGAAGACATTGAGCGAGAGGGCGGCAACAAAGGCGTCGCGCATGGTGTTCTGCTGATAGAGGTGTCCGGCGATTGTTCCGGGTTCCTCATCCCACCATGTTCCCCATTCGTCGAGGAGCAGTCCAATCTTCTTGTCGGGGTCTTTCTGGTCCATGATAGCGGCATGACGCTTGATGACATCCTCCACCTCAAGGCACTTGCCAAGAGTCCAATAGTAGTCATCCGGATTGAATTTCAGTGCGGCACCCTTGCTTCCGCTCCAACCGGTCACGGTGTAGTAGTGGAGGGAGATACCGTTCATGGTATGTCCTGCCTTGTCCATCAGCACCTTTGTCCAGTTCCAGTCGTAGTCGCTTGCGCCACTGGCAATTTTGTACAGCTGGTTGCCGTCGTAGTTGCGGCAGTATGTCTGATAGCGACGATATAGGTCGGCGTAGTATTCGGGAAGCATGCTTCCGCCGCAGCCCCAGCTCTCGTTGCCGACACCGAGGAATTTCACCTTCCAAGCCTTGTCGCGACCGTTCTGGCGGCGCAGCTTAGCCATAGGTGTGTCACCGTCGCTGGTCATGTATTCAACCCACTTGGCCAGCTCCTCTACTGTACCGCTACCAACGTTACCGCTGATATAAGGCTCACAGCCGAGCATCTCGCAGAGGTTAAGGAACTCGTGTGTTCCGAATGAGTTGTCCTCGATGGTTCCACCCCAGTTGTTGTTCTGCATCTTTGGACGCTTCTCCTTGGGACCGATACCGTCCATCCAGTGATACTCGTCGGCAAAGCAGCCTCCAGGCCAACGGAGCACGGGAATCTGAAGAGCCTTCAGTGCGTCGAAGACATCCTTGCGATATCCGTTGATGTTAGGAATCTGAGAGTTTTCACCCACCCAGAGACCACCGTATATACAAGAGCCAAGATGCTCGGCAAACTGGCCGTATATCTCCTTGTGAATTTTCTGCTTGCCCTGGTCGGCATGAATGGTCACAGTCGCTTCCTGCGCAAACACCGCTGCAGACATAGCTGCTGTCAGTGTTATGGTAGTTAGTATTCTTTTCATGTCAGGTTCAAAGAACTTTAATTCTTTAATTTTTTAATTCTTTAATTTCGATAATAAGGCCCATCAGGCCTTATTATCGACCGCCGCCTGCTCAATGGCAAGACCGCGTTTGTAGTTTGCAATGTATTTGTTGAAACCTGCAACGTCCTCGGCTGTTGGAGCAATCTCCACGCCAGTGTTGCCGGCAAACACCTTCTCGTCGAGGAAGTCTGCGAGAGTGTCTCCCTTACTATTATTAATAAGGTAAGAACCGAGCAGGGCGATACCCCATGCACCACCTTCTCCGGCTGTCTCCATAACCGAGATAGGAGAGTTGATGGCAGCGGCAAGCACGCGCTGTCCCACACCCTTGGTTTTGAACAGACCGCCATGACCAGTGATGCGGTCAACCTTTACCTTCTCGTCGTTAAAGAGAATGTCGTTACCGATCTTCAATACTCCTACAGATGCATACAGGTGGGCACGCATGAAGTTGGCGAGGTTGAACTTGTCGTTGGCTGAGCGCACGAAGAGTGGGCGACCTTCTGCAAGTCCCGTAACAGGCTCACCAGAGATGTAGTTGTATGAAATCAGTCCGCCGCAGTCAGCGTCGCCGGTGAGCGCGTTGTTGTAGAGCTTACCGAACACTTCGTTCATATCTACCGGAATACCAAGCAGTTGCTGATATTCTTTAAAGAGATTCACCCAGGCGTTGAGGTCACTTGTACAGTTGTTGCAGTGTACCATTGCCACGAGCGAGCCGTCGGGAGTTGTCACCATGTCAATCATCTCGTAAGGCTTGCTGAGGTCCTTCTCCAATACAATCATAGAGAATGAAGAAGTACCGGCTGACACGTTACCAGTGCGCTGCTTTACGGCGTTAGTGGCAACCATACCGGTGCCTGCGTCTCCTTCAGGAGGACAGAGCGGTGTGCCGGGCTTCAAGTGACCTGATATGTCGAGCTTCTTGGCACCCTCAGCTGTCAGGAAACCAGCGTTCTCGCCTGCGAGCAGCACCTTTGGCAGGATGTCGAGCAGGGTCCAGTTGAATCCCTTTGGAGCAACGAGCTTGTTGAACTTCTCAACCATGGCTGCGGAATAGTCGCGGGTGTTCGGGTCGATAGGCAACATACCTGATGCGTCGCCGATACCGAGAACCTTCTGACCTGTGAGCTGCCAGTGGATGAAACCGGCGAGGGTGGTGAGGAAGTCAATGTCTGCCACGTGCTCCTCGTTGTCGAGGATAGCCTGATAGAGGTGTGAGATACTCCAGCGGAGAGGAATGTTATATACAAACAGCTCCGACAGTTCGGCTGCGGCCTTGGCGGTATTGGTGTTGCGCCATGTACGGAAGGGCACGAGGATTTCCTGCTTCTCGTTGAATGCCATATATCCGTGCATCATTGCACTGATACCGATGGCTGCAAGCTCCTCGATTTCTGTGTCATACTCGGCAAGCACGTTCTTGCGCAGGTCGGCATAGCAGTCCTGCAGACCATACCATATTGCCTCTACACTGTAAGTCCAGAGTCCGTCAACGAGCTGGTTTTCCCACTCGTGGCTTCCCTGTGCTATTGGCTTGTTCTCACCGTCGATGAGAACTGCCTTTATGCGGGTAGAGCCAAACTCGATACCGAGAATGGCCTTACCCTGTTGGATTGTTTCTTTTGCGGTCATAATTATTTTTTTTTGTAAAAGGGAGTTAAGAGGGGGAGTTATTGGGGGAGTTATGAAGGGGAGTTATATTTAGCCAAATGTCTTGCTATAACATATGGCTCTTTTTAACTTCTCATCATAACTTCCTTTTTTAACTTCTCATCATAACTCCCCCAATTATATTATCTCAACGCCTTGTTCAGCATGTAATATACCTCGTTGTTGCGGAGCTGGTTCTTGAAACCGGTGATGGTTGTGTCCTTGTCAATGTTGACATACTCGATGCCAACCATCTCTGCGAAGTCCTCCCAGTACTCAGCTGTGACATCGTATGAGAATGCGCTGTGGTGGGTACCTCCGGCGAGAATCCATGCACCTGCACCAATCTCGAATGTTGGCTGCGGAACCCAAAGGGCTGAAGCAACGGGGAGCTTGGGCATTGGCTTCGGCTCGATGCACTCAACTTCACTTGTGATGAGACGGAAGCGGTTGCCAAGGTCAACAACGGTGGCCTTGATACCCTTGCCGGTCTTTGATGTGAAGACGAGACGTGCGGTCTGCTCCTTGCGGATACCGATGCCGAGGAAGTGAACCTCAAGGGTTGGTTTGTCCACTGCGATTAGAGGACATACCTCGAGCATGTGGCTCTGGAGAGAAGAGGTGCAGTCGGCTGCGAAGTTGAGTGTGTAGTCCTCAAGGAATGAGCAACCCTTGGCGAGACCCTGGTTCATCACCCAAAGTGAACGATAGAGGCAAGCGGTCTTCCAGTCACCCTCAGCACCGAAACCGATACCCTCAGCCATCAGACGCTGTGAAGCGAGACCTGGAATCTGGTCGAATCCGATGAAGTTCGGGTCGTTGATGTCAGCCTCACCGAGGTCGTCGAAGTTGGTGGTGAACGCTGTTGCGCCCTCCTCCTTCAGCACGCGGCGGAGTGCGATTTCAGCCTTGGCTGCATGCTTAACCTTCTCCCAATATACCTCTTCGCCTGACTCGTCGATCTTGATGGTGTATGCCTTCTTATACTCCTCAACGAGAGCATCTGCCTCTTCATCAGACACCTGCTTCCAGTATTCCATGAGGTTAGATACAGGATAATAGTCAACATGGTATCCGAGACGCTGCTCAAACTCAACACGGTCACCGTCGGTAACGGCAACGTTGTTCATGTTCATACCGAACATCAGACAGCGTACGTTGTGGGCGTCGGCAACAGCGGCAGCCACGCGTGACCATACGGCGATGCTCTCCTGAGCCTCTGGGCTCTTCCAGTGACCAACGACAACCTTGCGGGGAACACGCATGCGGCTGCAGATGTGACCGAACTCGATGTCACCGTGAGCCGACTGGTTGAGGTTCATGAAGTCCATGTCGATAGTGTCCCAAGGCAACTCGGCGTTGTACTGTGTGTGGAAGTGGAGCAAAGGCTTCTGCAGAGCCTGCAGACCCTTAATCCACATCTTTGCGGGAGAGAAGGTGTGCATCCATGTGATGATACCCACGCACTTCTCGTCGTTGTTAGAAGCCTTCATGATGGCCTCCACCTCAGCCGATGAGTTGGCTGTGCCCTTATAAACTACCTTGATGGGGAGGCGGCCCGACTCGTTGAGTCCAGCTACCATCTCCTTTGAGTGACTGTCAACTGCTACTACTGCGTCACCTCCATAGAGGAGCTGTGCGCCTGTTACGAACCAAACTTCGTAATTTTCAAATGCTTTAACCATAACTTTTTAAGTTTTTAATTGTTGTTTATTGTTAGATTCTATAATAATTCAATTTTTCAATATTTCAATATTTCAATTTTTCTTCTTCTGTCCATAGTAAGCATTAGGGCCGTGCTTGCGGCTGAAGTGCTTCTCCACGAGCAGAGGATTCATTGTTGTCCATGGGTTGAGAGTGAATGAGATGTAAGCCATCTTTGCCACCTGCTCCATAACTACTGCGTTATACACGGCATTGTCGGCATCCTTGCCCCAAGAGAACGGACCGTGGTTCTTCACCAGCACACCGGGAGTGTGAACGGGATTGATATTGCCGTCCTTGATACGCTTGACAATGACATTACCGGTCTCCAGCTCGTAGTCACCCTTCACCTCAGCCTCTGTCATTGCGTCAGTGCAAGGAATGGCGTCGTGGAAGTAGTCGGCATGAGTAGTACCGATGTTTGGAATGTCCTTGCCAGCCTGTGCCCATGCTGTGGCATAAGTGGAGTGGGTATGTACTACACCTCCGATTTCGGGGAATGTGCGATAGAGTACGAGGTGGGTAGGGGTGTCGGATGAAGGATTAAGGTCGCCCTCAACCACCTTTCCTGTCTCCAGATCAACTACCACCATATCAGAAGCCTTCATGTCATCATAGCTGACACCTGACGGCTTTATCACTACGAGGCCCTTCTCACGGTCGATGCCCGACACGTTGCCCCATGTGAAGATAACGAGATTGTGTTTCACAAGGTCAAGATTTGCCTTGAACACTTTTTCTTTCAGTTCCTCTAACATAGTTTTTTATTTTTAAATTTATAGTTAATATTGTATGATTTTGATATATTGAGAGATCAGAGCTTGAAGTTCTGGTCTTCGTTATATGCATGCTTATTGAAACGATAGAGCGAGGCACCGCGCTTCGACGAGGTCTTGTCTATCAGTTCGGTCTTCTCGATGAAGTCCATTTCCTTGATGCGCTTGCGGAAGTTGCGCTTGTCCATCTCCTCGCCGTTGATGGCCTCATAGAGACGTTGCAACTGCGTGAGAGTGAACAGCGAGGGCAGGAGCTTGAATCCCACCGGTTCTCTCGACACCTTTTCCTGCATCATTTTCCGTGCCTTTTCAATCATCTTGTTGTGGTCGGAATACATCTTCGGCACGTTTTTGATGTTCACCCATTCCACACCGTGCTGCAGGCGCAGCTCATCGTCATAGTCCTTGACGTTGATAAGCGCATAGTAGGCTATGGAGATTACTCGCTCTCCGGGGTCGCGGTCAACGCTACCGAAGGCACCCACCTGACGCATGAATAGTTTGTTCAGTCCGGTCAGTTCTGCCAGCACTCTGTTTGCAGCGTCATCCACACTCTCGTCGTTGCGAACGAAACCGCCGTAGAGCGACCACTCGCCGCGTCCCGGGTCCATCTGTCGCTTGCCTATCAGCACGCGAAGCTCGCCCTCGTCGAATCCGAAGATGATACAATCGACCGAAACGAGTACTTTAGAATAATTACCGTAAAAAACTGTCATATAATTTATTTCTATTGGTTTTGTATGCGGGACGACGGTCTGTTACACTGCCGTCCCGCATAGATAATATTATTTAGGTATTATTACCAGAAGTATGCATAGAAGGCTGCGCAAAGGCCGATAACCACAAGCGTACCAACTATATCAAACAAGCCCCAGCTCTGGCGGATAGACTTCTTGAAGTCTGCCGTGAAGGTGATGGCATCCACTTGCTCCTTGCTTGGTGCGGGAGTGAAGCAGCTCACTACTATCATGAAGATGATGAGGAAGACGAGCAGCCAGCACTCAAACACGAGCCAGTTGGTCTGCCAGAACCATGCAGTGGCATCCCAGAATGCTCCGTCCATAGCTGCCTTGCCGGTGTCGGTGATGACGTTGGTCACAAGGCGAACCATACCGATAAGGAAGCCCACAATCATTGTGTATTCACCAGCCTTGGGAGTAATCTTCTTCGAGAAGATACCCATTGCAAACACTGCCACCATGGCAGGTGCGAGCAGCGACTGGATTCCCTGGAGATAGTTGTAGAGTGTGTCCATCTTCATCATGATGGGCAACCAAGCGAAACCAAGGATCACGACAACCACGGTAGCCACACGGCCTACGAACACATAGTGCTCCTCGCTCAGACCCTTCTTCAAAGGCTTGTAGAAGTCCTCGGTGAAGAGTGTTGCGCAGCTGTTGAAGAAGGCTGCCAGTGAAGCCACGAGGGCGCAGATGAATCCGATGGTAACGATACCCTTGATACCGGCGGGCAGCACGTTCTTCACCATGATGGCGAAGGCGGCGTCGGTCTCCTGCATCTCGATGGAGCCTTGCTCTGCCAATGCTGCGGCAATCATACCGGGGATAAGGAACATGAAGCAGGGGAGAACCTTGAAGAAACCGGCGGCGATAGTACCGCGGCGTGCTCTCTTCATCACTTCCTCATTGCTCTCGCCGGGCACCTGTCCGAGCACACGCTGAACGATGTGCTGGTCAGTACACCAGTACCAGAAACCGATGATGGTGGCACCGAGGAACACAACGAATCCGGGATACTCCTGATACATGCTGTCGCCTGCTTCCCAGTGGAACATGTGGGTTGTTCCGTAGCCGTTGTTCAGCTGGTTGCAGTAGTTCATCATGCTTGTCCAACCCTCACCGATGCTGCCGCCGCCGAGAGTGGCAAGACCGAGGAAGAGCACGAGGAACGAACCGATGACGAGGATAGGGGTCTGGATGGTGGAGAGTGTCATCACACCCTTCATACCGCCGAACACGGTGAAGACTGCAGTCAGGATGATAAGGCCGATGGCTCCTGCCCAGAAGTTAAGACCCCAAAGATACTCGAAGAAGATACCACCCGTAAGGGCTGTCACGCTCACCTTGGTGAGGATGTATGCCACGAGGGTGATGATTGACAACCATGAACCCGTGCGCTGTGTATAGCGGAACTTCAGGAAGTC
>JBJEAV010000350.1:0-1769 GCA_051869395.1 Prevotella sp. | reverse complement strand
GCGCCGCAGGCAAGTAGGATAGTCAACTGCGCCGCTAAGATGCGGAGGAACATGCTGAGCGGATAAACGGTGGAATATCCGATGGCGGGTGCTTCCTTTGAGCATATCTGGTTGGCGTATGCAAGCGCGGGTGGGTCGGTGTATGTACCGGCAATCATACCCATGATGGTGTAGTAGTTGAACTTATACTTCAGTCTCGCGAGCGCACCTATTATTAATATAGGTATGACGGTGATGAGAACACCGGTATATACATACTTGAGTCCGTCGCCCTGCACCACGGTGTCCCAGAATCCCGCTCCCGCCTTGATGCCTACACTGGCAAGGAAGAGTACAAGACCTATCTCGCGCAGCATCATGTTGGCACTCGTGGTGGTATAGGTCACGAGCTTGATCTTGTAGCCGTAGCGGCCGATGAGAATAGCGATGATAAGCGGACCGCCGGCGATACCGAGCTTCAGAGGCACCGGCATACCGGGAATGGCTATTGGAAGTGAACCGAAGATGATACCCACAAGGATGCCGATGAAGATGGTGGCGATGTTGGGGGCGTCGAGACGCTTGATGGAGTTGCCAAGCACGTCAGCAACACGGTTCACAAGGTCTTCGGGACCAACTACCATCACACGGTCACCTACCTGAAGGGGCAGATGGGGACTGGCAAAGAGGTCCATGCCCTGACGGGTGATGCGGGTCACGTTGACACCATACACTGATGAGAAATGCATCTGTCCGAGAGTCTTTCCGTTGATTGACGACTTGGTGACGAGGATACGCTTCGACACCATCGGCTGGTCGGTCTTCTCCCAAGCCACCTGAATCTCCGGACCGATGAAGGCGATGATTGCCTCCGCGTCAGCCTCGGCACATACGATGAAGAGCTGGTCGCCCAGTTCGAGGATAGTGTCGCGGTTGGGGATGGTGACATGTCCGTCGTGAAGCAGGCGCGAGCATACAAAGTCGCGGTTGAGGAAGTCGTGAATCTGCAGGATGGTGCGTCCTGCGAGGTAGGAGTTGGTCACCTGCAGGTGCATCTGGTGGGGTTTTACGTGCGTGTCCTCAGCGTCAGCCTCCTCAAGAGCTTTCTCCTCGTCGTTGAGCGAGATGCGGCAGATGAAGCGGATGGCGATGGTGGCACCGATGATACCAAGCACACCAAGCGGATAGGCACAGGCATATCCCGAGGCAATCTGCGGCGCGCCTCCATTAGGGAACACCGAGCTTAGGGCCTCGTTGGCGGCTCCAAGTCCCGGGGTGTTGGTGACGGCACCATACATGGTACCCACCATCATCGGGAGGTTGATGGGATTGCTTGTGTCGAAGAAGATGAAGTAGCAGGCGAACATCACCGCCACGTTAAGCACTACAGTTCCCACGGAGAGCATGTTGAGCGTGATGCCGCCCTTGCCGAAGCTCTCGAAGAAACCGGGACCTACCTGAAGACCAATCATGAATACGAACAGAATGAGTCCGAAGTCCTGAATAAAAGTCAGAATGTTCGTAGGGGCAGTCATGCCGACATGACCGGCGAGGATTCCCGCGAACAACACGAATGTAACACCCAGGGCGATGCCGCCGAACTTTATCTTGCCGAGATAAACGCCAATGGCTATCACCAACGCATAGAGCAATGCGATGTGGGCCACTGAGTCGGGTGAAACGAACAGATTAATTAGCCATTCCATATAGATTTATTAATATTACGTGATTTCAAGCTGCAAAATTACAAAACAAAATGCTCAAACACTAATTTTTGTGCAACAATTTTC
>JBJEAV010000349.1:2057-8296 GCA_051869395.1 Prevotella sp. | reverse complement strand
TTAAATCAACCTTGTTCAAAAGAATGGTAGTAAGACTGTTTTTCCTGTCCCCCACTTTCCTTATTTCATATTTCACAAAACCGATACCTCTTGCAAGCCACCAAGTATAATTATATGAAATAGTGGCAGCACTTGTTTCTGTGGCCTTTCCCGTAAGCTTAATGCAGTTGAAAGTTCCTGCCGGAGTCGTCACGCTTTCCTCGCCGACAACTGTAAAGTCCGAATATTCAGCCTTTGCCTTGACAGTGCCGCCAAATAAGTTTTTTGCATCGTCATTGATGGTTGAGCAATTCAGCCTGTCGCCAACAACGACTTTGCCGGGAACTATCATCGCATAACCATTCCTTTTGGACAACATGATAAAATCACGGGAAATATCATGGGTGAGATGGTAGTTGCCTGCTGTATCTATTTCTGTTGGATAATAATATGACTTGAATTTTGCGTTAATGCCCTTGGAAGGCTCGTGTTTCTTGTTGAATAGCAACTGTTGTACGTATGACACCAACAGTCCGTTTTCAATCTTTTCATCTACAACCACTTGCTGTACATAAGTAGGACCACCAAAGAACTGTGCTTGTTTTCCATTCAGATAGATAACATATTCAGCTACCGAACCTTTGCGGAACAGGGTGTATGGCATAATGCTATTAACCTTGTTTTCCAGTTCCACTGCAGAGAGTTCCGGAGCTGGATAAAACTGTTTGGGAAGGGAAGTGGCAGAGGTTGCGAGCAACCCAGGCGCTGAACCACTGGATGCCTGAGCAGAAGACACCGAAGCCGGGGATGCGGGAACAGCTGCCGTAGGGGGTTGCGCTTCAGGAGTTTTCTTTTTGCTATGGTTCTTGATGTATTTGTCATTGAACAATGTCGTTGTCCCGTCATTGTTTCTGAGCATAAATACTTCGTCCTTGCCTGATTTGTAATAAGGGGCTTTTTTCTTGTCTTTCAACTGATATATGAGTTCATCTTTCTTGACCGACAGGTTATATATGGGGAAATAGCGTCCGTCGTTCATAAATAGATAGGTCTCTTTTTTCTCCAGTTCACGGGCAGGTTGAGTGGTTTGGTTTCCTTCTTCGTCAAAACAGATATTATTACCTTTCTCCTTCATTATCATAAAGACATAATCAGCAGGAGCTTTCAGTTCACCTTTTCTGCGATGGTCTAAATCCAGAAAACATTTAGATACATTTCCCCTTTATAAGTCTTCTTTCCCCGATAATAATGGTCGTAGTATTATCTCGTAAACATTGCTGAAATCCATGTGACGTGTGACGCTAATCCTGTGAAGAACATCACTTCCGCCTCTTTCGTCAACAGTCACAGGATGAAGTCGCCAAGCTCAGTACAGTCGGCAGCGCGCAAATTGTTGGAATACGACATGATAACCAAGTCAGAGGGCAAATACTCAATTGCCGACCCCTTGTTGGCTATATGGTTAAAGGCGAGAAATATCTAACAAAAATAAAATTTTAAGCATATTTAATAGCGAATATCGTTGCCCTTTCATTTATTATTAGTATTTTTGCAGCCAAAATCAGAGATTATGTGTACATATATAAATAAAGGTAATGAAGGGTTTAAAAGTGCTGTGAAGGGCACTTATATCGACAAGACGGGGATGATAGCAGTCGTCAACCAAACTCTTGACACTGAGCGACGCTTCACCTGTGTAACCCGCAGCCGACGCTTTGGCAAGTCCATGGCGGCAGATATGTTGTGCGCATACTATGACAAGTCGTGCGACAGCCGTCCTCTGTTTGAAGGTCTTTCTATTTCCATGCCTGACAAAGAGGTTAACGGAATTGTTGAGGATAAACAATACGAAAAACATCTTAACAAATATCCCGTCATTAGCCTCGATATAACGGATTTCACGACGAAATATGATCATGATCCCTCCATAGTCCATCATATTCAGGAGTCTGTAATGGATGACCTCTTGGCCACTTATCCTGATTTGGCAAGGAAAGAAAGTGATGACCTGATGGATGTACTCGTAAGGCTCGTTTCCATAACTGGCGAGAAGATTATCATGATTATTGATGAGTGGGATGCCATTTGCAGAGAGTTTGAACAGTCGCCTGCCATTGTGGATGACTATATAAATATGCTGCGGCGACTGTTTAAGGGAGGCAGCTCCAAGAAGGTATTTGCCGGGGTATATATGACGGGCATATTGCCAATCAAGAAATACGACACCCAGTCGGCACTCAATAATTTTAGAGAGTACTCTGTGGTAAAGCCAGGTAAACTTGCTTCATATTTTGGCTTTCAGCCTAACGAGGTTGAATCTTTGGCCAAGAGGAATTCATTTCCTGTTGATGAACTGAAGGAATGGTACGACGGCTACAGGATTGGGGACGAACCGTCGATATATAACCCATATTCCGTGATTGAGGCAATAGAAAGCGGCAAGTGCACCAGTTGCTGGTCAACGACAGGGGCATACGACTCTGTAGTTACATATATTAACCGCAATTTCGAGGGTCTTAAAGATGACATCATATTGATGTTGGCAGGCGGGCGTTGCAGGGTAAACACGACAAAGTTCCAAAACGACCTGTCAATCATCAATAGCAAGGACGACGTATTGACAGTGCTAATCCATCTTGGCTATCTCTCCTTTGACCCGGACAAATCAGAATGTTACATTCCCAACAAGGAAGTGCGCATTGAAATGACCAATGCCGTTGAGGCCACGGATTGGAAACGCCTTAATGATGCCTTGGCTGCATCGGAGAAACTCCTTGCTGATACACTAAAGGGGCGCGAGGAGGCTGTTGCCCGAGGGATAGAGTTGGCTCATGACGAGAATACCAGCATATTGTCGTATAATGATGAAAATTCCCTTTCCTGCGTTTTGTCAATAGCATATTATTACGCCAAGAATGATTATATTTGGCATCGTGAATTGCCGACGGGTAAAGGTTTCGCTGACATAGTGCTGATTCCTCGTAAGGATATTGATTCTCCTGCCATTGTTCTTGAATTGAAATACGACAAGGATGCAGATACGGCAATTAACCAGATTCACAGCAAGAATTATCCCGCTAAGATATTGGATTATACTGGTGAAATACTTCTTGTAGGAATCAATTATGAAAAAAATGGTCCCAAGGGCAAGAAACACACTTGCAAGATAGAAAGGCTCGTAAAATAACTTAACTTTCTGAAGTGAGATCTACTGAGTATCTGCCGCTGTAGGGTCTTATCTCGTGTAAGACTGCCCGCCGCATAACCTCCGAAAATAGGGTAGAGGTCTTACATTGATAGACTTTACTAATATTCTTCTATCTTGTATGTATGTTTCTTACTCTTCGCTACAAGAAAAAATCTTGGTGTGACGTTGTATGTGCAGCGTATTATGAAAGATGCATTCAATACGACGCCTCGTGGAAATGTGTGTGATGTTGATACCGTGAGAAGACTCATCGACGGCTATGTGTTGGAGTGTGATTCCCGATTGCGCGAACAAATAACTAAGTCAGAGGGCAAATACTCAATTGCCGACCCTTTGTTGGCTATATGGTTAAAGGCGAGAAATATCTAATAGATATCAGTGACTATCTATTTCCACCGCCTCGTTGTGGTCGGTGAGATATTGGTGGGGCTGCACATTATAGTCTCGATCTGCCAATGACTTGGTGAGGTCGAGATTATTTGTTTTTATTCCGCCCATTTCAAGCATTGTGTGGAACATGGAAATGCTGTTGGAGGCAGGCTTAAAGCTGTTGGAGCGCAAGGCCGATATGATGGCGGGATATGCCGAGCGATATGAAGGGGAAGTCCATGCAAGTAAAGGTATTCGAAGCTCGTATTCGCAGGGATTGGGTGAGGCATGCAGGAATTTCCTGCGGTTGTCATCGTAGATATTCTCGCCGTGGTCGCTTGTGTAGAGCCATGCCGACTGACATGATGATGAGGAGAGCAGAGCCGACAGCTCGTAGAGGAAGCGGTCGGTGAAACGGATGGTGTTGTCGTATGCATTCACGAGGCTTTGCTTATTCTCGTATTTTGCCTCACTCTTGTCGTCTGGAAGGAAATGAGCCATATTGCGTGGATAACGCTCGTTATACTTGAAGTGGCTACCATAGGTGTGGAGGACGATAAACTCCTTTTTTCTGCCTTTACCCAAAATGCTTTCTACGATGGGCAGGAGTTCCATATCAGATACATTATCCTTGGTGCGCTCAGCCTCCTTGATAAACAGAACACTGTCGGCCTCCATTCCGAGGAAGTCGATGAAGGAATGGTTGGGCAACTGGTTGGAGACGAACGACGTGTGGAAACCTGCCTCGCTGAAGGCGGCTATGATGCCTTTCTCGCGATAGAGCACCGAATAGTCGGATGCTGTGGCGGCAGTCAGGAGCATTGGTACGCTCTTGTGGGTGGTGTTCGATTCTGTCCATGCCTTGCGGAACACGATGAGGCTACTGTCTTTTTCCAACTTTGACAACATGGGATTGGTGTCGCGCCGATAACCATATAGGGCAAAGTTATCCGAGCGGGCTGTCTCGCCAATCACCATTACATACACCTCGCTGCTGTCTTTCGGGTGGGTGGAAACGGCATCAAATCGATAATCAGCCACTCGCTCTTGATAGTGGGCTGAAATCCATGTGCGCTCCACGGCAAGATAAAGGTTATATGTGACATTGACAGGAAAGACATTGTTAAGCAGGCGGAACGATAAGTCGGCAGTATAAGTTATCGCTACAGACAGAAGGCCAGCAATCGTTATGCCACAGCCAATGCGACGCGTCTTATGGAGAAAACCATAGTCAAGAACATGCTTTCCGCGAATATTCGCAATAGCCATACCCAGAGGTGGCAGATAGAGCACGCATACGATGAGTACGGCAGGAAGAATGCCGTCGAGCAACTCCGTTGCCTCGGTGACATTGGTTGTCACCACATTGAGCAGCATATCCACCGCCAGCACTCCCTCGCCATATAGATAGAGCAGCACAATCTGGAAGGCGGAAAAGAAGATAAAGGGAAACAGCCACCAAGTCATCTTCCCTGGCTTGCGCGAGAGGCTCATCAGCAGCATATATATGCCCAAAGGGAGCACGACATTGGCAATGCAAGCCCATACAGACATCCCCTCAGTGATGTCGAGCACGACATTAGGCACTAATAGTGTCGCTATAGTCAGCCAAAATATTATTATACAATTCCTCATGGCCATTTCTCATTCCTAATTCCTAATTCCTAATTCTTTAAAACGCCTCATTGATATTGAACAGGAATCCCGACTGCCCGCTCTTGCCAAAGCCATAGTCGAGGCGGACATTTACATTCTTCTTGAACTCCCAACGATATCCAATACCATAGTTGGGAAGGACCTTGCCGAAGGATAGGGCACTGAACTTGTTGAATACAGTTCCGGCTCCAACCCACAGGACAATGCCGTTGCGCTTCCATACGTGCTGACGCAACTCCACCTGCGTCTCAATCTTATGCTTGTCGCGATAGCGTCCCTCATAATAGCCTCGCATTGAATTGCTGCTGCCGAGCTTTGCCATCATGGCCCACGAGGGATTGCCGAAGTTGAGCGTGGATTCGAGGTCGAAAGCAAGCACTGCCCCTTTCCAAGGCTTGGCGTAAGCACAAGTCTGAAGCTCTGTGGTGGAGAATGCGTATTCATTGCCCATGAACTTAGGGCGGAAGAACTGCGACACATTCAGATAGACCCCCCTATGAGGATTGGTAAGCACATCGCGCGAGTCGTACATCAGCGACAGTCCTCCGCCGATGTTCCATACAGTCTTGTCTTGGCCTTCGAGCAGTTGCTCGCGCTCAACACTTCTTGCCGACACATAGTCGAAGGCAACGGTGGGACCGAAATAGAAGTTATCGGCAAATCGGAAGAGAAAAGCCGTCTTGATCTTCGACTGCCATCTCTTCAACTTGCTCTTGTTGTCATCATTATTGCCCATGTCATATCCCATTCCCCAAGTATAAGAAGGGAATGAGAAGAAATAAACGGTATAGGTGAGTCGGTATTTGTCCTGCGGAAAGATATTCGTTCCCCTGATACCGAGCAGATAGAATCCCACTGTGGAGAAATCACCGTAAAGCGACACATTAGAGGGCGGCAGAAGAGTGTCGGTCTGGCAGGTGCGGTAGAGTCCGGCTGCCACCAGTCCGAGTCCTAATTCAGTGTCAGTACTATAGTGCGGCCCGCCGATGACGCTGAAGTCGAATTTCTTGTGCTTCTTGTTTTTGTT
>JBJEAV010000349.1:0-1957 GCA_051869395.1 Prevotella sp. | reverse complement strand
AGATAATTATCTTTGTCTTGTGATAATATTCCCTAAATTCGGTGGGTGAACAGCCCTTCTTGCGCTTGAACACACGGTTGAAATTACTGAGGTTGTTGTATCCGCATAGATAACAGATATCGGCGATACTCTTAGTTGTATCGACGAGCATCCTTGCGGCATAGCCGAGTCGGATGTCAATGATATAGTCGCTCACGGTGCGACCCGTGTGCATCTTGAAGAAACGGCTGAATGCCGTGTCGCTCATACAGGCAAGTTGTGCGAGAGTGTTGAGCTTCAGCTCGTCCATATAATGACTGTTGATATAGTTCTTCACCTTGAGTATGCGGTGGGAGTCTTCCTCAATCTTCACCTTGGCATAGCTTGTGGTGGCAAGGGTGTAGGCTCCCTCGCACCTGGACAGTGTGTCAAGGATTTTAAGGAAACTCATAAAGGCGTCGAACCTGTCGTTTATGGTGCTCAGTGCGAGTATGTCGTTATACACCTTCATGATGGCGTCCATAGGGAAGGCAAGTCCCTTGCGAGCATGGTTCAGCATAGTGAATATACGTTGGAAGGGGTTCTTGCTGAAGAAACTGTCCGACGTAAGGTCGAAACGAAACTGCACGGTAATCTCGTGGATGTCCTTGCTGGCGCAGGTGTTCTGCATCCACACATGCTCAAGGTCGGTACTTGTTATGAGCACAAGGTCGTACTCGCCTATAACCTCACTGCTGTCACCCACTATTCTTCTCACTCCAGGCGCATGTTCTACGAAGTTGAGTTCAAACACCTCGTGGTTATGTATAGGATAGGTGAATTCCTTCTTATGACGGTCAGCGATATACAACACGTCCTTGTCCATAAGAGGCGTGATCTCATGGAACACATGGTCGGGGGCGGAAGTTGGTTTCATACTTATTTAATTTAGAAGTTACAAATTAGAAATTAGAATTTGTCATTTCTCAATTCTAAATTCTCAATTTCGTTCTATGATCTCAAGGCACATTCTGCCGTTGTGGTATGGACATTTCCAGAAGCCGGCTTTGTCGTCGTCTTTGTTGACGCTGCCGTCGGGACGGCGGCTCCAGTACCATTCGCCTGCTTCGTAGTCTATGAGATTGTCCTTGATATACTGCCAGCAGCGGAGGCACTTGTCCAAAGCCGACTCATCGCCGAAGTGCTGGTAGATATTATAGAATCCCACCACAGCCTCAGCCTGCACCCACCAGTGGAGGTCGTTGTCGGCTTGACCTGTGTCGAGGTTGGCCTCGTGTATCATCGAACCGTCGGGATTGAGACCTTTCTCTGAGGCTTTAGCTACGAGAGGCACAATCTCCTCTACCCTTTTCAGCACGTCGGCATCACCAAGTACAAGGGCTGCCTCGTGCATAAGCCATGAGCACTCGATGTCGTGGCCATAGCTTTCGAGATGTCCTGCACCGCGTGTCCAGTCTTTCTCGAAGAAGAGGTCGAGGTGGTTGGTTTCGGGATTGAGAATCTTGTCGGTAAAGATGCCGATGATGTTCCTCAAGGCCTTCTCCAGTCTCTCGTCCTTCCACACGCGATAGAGGTTGGCATAAGGCTCAATGATATGCAGATGGGTGTTCTGCGACTTGGGATAGTTGGCGTCAAGCTCCGAGAGACGCATGTCGGCAATCTCGCCCCACTCCCTCGTGCAAGCCTCTATATATCCGTTATATAGCACGTCTAAAGAATGTTCCTCGATACACTCGAAGAGACGGATGGCATAGTCGAGAGCCTCCTTGTCGCCGGTGGCCCTGACATACTCACTCAGTCCGTATATCATGAAACCAATGGCATAGAACTGCTTCTTGGTGTCCTTTGGATTGCCGTGGCAGTCGAGCGACCAGTATGTGCCTCCGAATTCCTTGTCATAGAAATGGGCGAGGATATAGTCCTTTGCCCTTGTTGCCATTTCGAGGTATTCGGGTTTGCCAAGCACACGGTATGCCGC
>JBJEAV010000348.1:0-1773 GCA_051869395.1 Prevotella sp. | reverse complement strand
TAAAAATAAGGGCTGTCTCGCGACAGCCCTTACCCTTACTTTTCTAACTAACTTATTATCAACTATTCATTACTCATTCTGATTTCCGGGTGCAAAGTTACGCATAATATTTGGATAATAATTCAAAAAATCTAAAAATTTACACGTAAACGATTGCGTTTTCAGAAAAAATGCGTATATTTGCACTCACCTAACAATAAAAAGACAAAATTGAAGCTATGGAAGTTAAGAGACATAGGACATCATTGAAAGACCTGGCACAGGAACTTGGCGTGAGTATCGCCACTGTGAGCAGGGCACTTAGAAACAGTCCCGAGATAGGACTGGAGATGCAGAACAAGGTGAAGGATTTGGCTAAGAAGCTGAACTATCGCCCTAATCCTTTTGCGCGCAGTCTGAGACACGAGGCACCGAAGATTATCGGTGTTGTCGTGCCTAACCTTGTCACGCATTTCTATTCCGCCGTGCTCGACGCCATTGAGGACGAGGCCTCAAGAGCGGGCTATTCGGTGCTCAGTGCCAATAGCCATGAGGACTGCCAAATAGAAGCCAAGGCTATCGACAACTTCATCAGTATGCACGTGGAAGGAATCATTGCCTGTCTCGCCCAAGACACCACCGACTATTCCCACTTCGAGGAGATTGCCGATATGGGCATCCCTCTCGTGTTCTTCGGCAGGACATGCCTCTCCGACAAGTTCTCGTCGGTGACTGCCAACGGTGATGAGGCTGCGCAGATGGCTACCAACCATCTCATCGAGACGGGAAGCAAGAGGATAGCCTTCATCGGAGGACCCAACCATCTCGACATGGTGCGCCGTCGCAAGCATGGTTATCTTGAAGCACTGCGCGAGCACCGCATACCCATCGACCGCGAGATGGTGGCTTGCGGCAAGATTGATTACCAAGTGGCACTCGATGCCGCCAAGCGACTGCTCAGTCGTGAGGACAGGCCCGATGCCATACTCGCCTTTAATGACATCATCACCTTTGCCGCCTTCACCGCCATCAAGGAGTTGGGAATGAAAATACCCGATGATGTCGCACTCATAGGATTCACCGACGACCTGCATGCCGCATACGTCACTCCACAGATGTCTGCCATCGAAGACCAGTCGTACAAGATGGGAACAACAGCCTGCCGACTGCTTCTGAGGTCAATCAAGGGTGACAAAAAGATATATAAGGAGATAGTTCCGCAGAAACTTGTGATACGTCAGACCTCTGCAAAAAAGTAACAATGCGTGTAAAAAGTACACACCGTCGGGTATGTATATAATATGCTAAAATGGTACTATTTTAGCAATGATTTTACATTTTAGCACATAACGATAACATTTTAGCACCTTGGTTTTAGTTATATTTTGTATCTTTGCACTCGGAATTCAAACCAAAAGAACAAAATTGTATAACTAAAACCATTGTTGCAATGAGTAAAAAAACTCTCAGTTACAACCAGAATACCTGGTATTGTAAAATGATGTTGACGGCAATACTATTGTCACTGCCGCTCATGTCATTCTTTGGTTCAGCAGCATTGTTGGCAAAGACAGTCACGGGTGTCGTGACCTCTGCCACTGACAATGAACCGCTGATCGGTGTAACCGTCAAGGTGGAGGGTTCCGCATCGGGAACCATTACCGACTTCGACGGTAAGTATTCAATCAACGCCAATCCGGGACAGACTCTCGTCTTCTCCTACATCGGTTTCGTGTCGAAGTCGGTGAAGGTTGGTGCTGCCAATACTATCGACGTGCAGCTTCAGGAAGACTC
>JBJEAV010000347.1:0-1775 GCA_051869395.1 Prevotella sp. | reverse complement strand
AGTGAACTTCATTCTTCACTCTTCACTCTTCATTCTTAACTTCCCAGTCGCCGATAGTTCGTCGCTCAGGGTCGAAGTTGATGCCAACCTTTACTATGGGCAGACCTGAGAGGGCAAACTTCGATGAATAGTCCTTGAGGTCAATCTGCTTCATTGCCGCCTGGGCACTCTTGTTCAGTTTTAGCTCGAAAAGGTATAGAGCCTTGGCGGTTTTCATCACAATATCCACACGACCTGTGGGAGTATGAACCTCCACATCCACATATCTGCCGAAAAGCGAGAATATGACATAGAGCATCTGCTGGTAATGACCCTCGGAGTTGGCATTGTCGCAATAAGGCACGGTGAGAAGATAAGCTTGAAGGAGGCGGAACATCCCATCCAGGTCTTCGTTATATAAGGCTTCATACATATCGCCTACCATAGAACTTCCCTCGTCGGCATATTCATGCACGTAATTAGGCAGAAGGCTTTCCATCAGTCCTGCCTTTATCTCATTGTTAGGTATGTCGAGCTTGTAGTTTTTTGACACTGGATTATATCCTTTGATGGTGATATAACCGCTCTGATAGAGCAACGGAGTTATATTATTCATGTTCTCGGTGGGAGCGTCAAAGGATTTTGCCTGTACACTTCCACAGCCTATTCTTGACGGCACGACATTGTACTTGCGCAGCATCTCGATGAGATACGTCGGAGTGCCCGACGAGAACCAATAGTTGGTGTAGTCGTGGTCCTGCAAGGCATTGAGCAGGCTGAAGGGATTGAAGATGTCGGGCGACGGCCATGTGAAATGATAGCCGTCATACTGCTGCTTCAGTCCGGCGATGGCCTCTTCACGAGTTATCTGCTGAGCCTCGGCGAAGTCATCGAGATAGTCGGTCATCTGCGTCAGCATCTCCTCCTTGGTTATGCCGCACACTCCTGCATAGTCGGTGCGCATGGATATGTTCTTCAGGTTGTTAAGCTCGCTGAAGATGCTGAGTTGCGAGAACTTCGTTATGCCGGTGATGAAAACGAACTCCAAATGCGGGTCGCAGTCTTTCAGGGGCGAATAGAAGTTGCGCATTACTTGACGCAACACTTCCAAATCTTCATTCTTATGAACAACATCGAGGAGAGGGGCGTCATATTCGTCGATAAGAACCACTACCTTTTGCCCGGTTTTCGCATGGGCGCGCTCTATGAGTCCCATCAGTCGCTGGTTAGGCTTCACCTCGTCAGCGGCACCCTTGCCATATATCGCCTCATAGCGTGTCAGTTTGTTGCTCAACTCCAGTTCCAGCTCCTCTTTGTTGCAGTGCTTGGCTGTGCTCATGCCAAACCTCAGCACTGGATATTCAGCCCAGTCCTTCTCCACGGTTTCGATGAAGAGTCCCTTGAACAAGTCCTTTCTTCCCTCGTAATATGCTTGTAGCGTAGAGACAAGCAACGATTTGCCGAACCGCCTCGGGCGGCTCAGGAAGATATACTTGCTGAGGTGTATCATATTCCAGATATACTCTGTCTTGTCGATATACAGACAGTCAAGACCAATCACCTCTGAGAAGGTCTGTATGCCCACGGGCAGTCGCTTCAGTTGCTTCTTTTCCATATCTCACAAATGTTAAATATCACAATATTACGAATAACGCATGCAAAGATACGAAATAACAAACATTCCACCAAACATTTTCACCTTTTTTAAGCCCCAAGGGGGCGACATGACACAGGATAGCCCTGTAAGGGCGACATAACACAGGATAGCCCTGTAAGGGCGACATAACACAGGATAG
>JBJEAV010000346.1:0-1777 GCA_051869395.1 Prevotella sp. | reverse complement strand
TTATGCCGTTCTGTTTTGTAGTACTATTGGGGTGGTGTTGAGTTTTAACTGTTTTTAAGGTTTCTGAGTGTTTTGTTCATGGTTTTTTCGGGTACTATTTCGGTGTCGAGTTGTATTCCTGCTAGTGCTTGGAGATTGTCTGTCAGCTCATTACGTTCGAATAGTGGACGATATCCGATACCTTTGAAGTGGTCGAAGTTGAAGCTGCGGATTGTGTCGATTAGCCGGTCGATTGATAGCTCGGGCATTGCGAGTTGCTTTTGTAGTAGCTTGAGTACTGTCATGGCGATGAAGCATATGAGGAAGTGTGATTTTATGCGGTCTTGTCGTTGGAGATATACGGGGCGTGCGTTGAGGAATGTTTTGGTGGTGCGGAATAGGTGCTCGATTTCGTGGTGGAATGAGCGTGCGCGCAGTATGTCGATAGCGGTGTCGTCGAGTGATGTGCCGTAGGCGTAGAAGCCGTCGAAGCGTGTTTCGTTTTCAATGGCTTTGTCATCGATTGCCATGGCGATGCGATTGGCTTTGCGGCCGTCTTCGGTTAAGTATGTTGTCTCGACGTATCGTCGTGGGTCTTGCTGTGACTGTCGTGATTTTGCTTGTTTTTTTCTGACGATTTTTTCGGCTTGACGCAGTCGTTCTTCTCTTTTGTGACGCAGATATAGTGCGTAGTCGTGGCTGTAGGTAACGATCACTCGTTCTGCTCGTTGGGTGTCTGCCTTGCCGTCGATGCGTTTGTTGACGATGATTTCTTTATAGAATTTGGTGTGCCGCTCGTTATTGAGGTCTATTTCTTTGAGATTGAATATCTCGCGTTCGGGGTTTTGTGGGTCAATGGGTGGAAGTTTGTTGTCGCGGAATGCCACTCGCCAGCCTCGCGGGTCAAGCGCCATGTCTTGGTCTTTAGCGGGCAAGGAGGGAAGCGACTGTACGGCGATGTAGTCTCTGCCTTCTGCCATATTGTAGCGACGGTTGGACTCTGATGCGAGTCCGGCATCGGTCGATACGATGTATTCGTTCATGCCAAACTGGTTGTTCAATATCTCTTCCAGCGGCTGCAGTGATGTCTGCTCCGATTCATTGCCCGGGAAAATGACGAATGCCAATGGTATACCGTCCATATCCATGAACATGCCCATCTGCACTATCGGGTTCGGACGATTCTCCTTCGACTTGCCGCGCTTGCGCAGTCCGATAACTATCTCGCCTGTCTCCTTGTCTACATAATCCTTGTCGTTATCCTCGATTTCAAAGAAGTAGTTAGTGCAGTCGTAGTAAATCACTCGTGTTCGACGCTCGGTGATTTTTACCGAGTTCTCCCACATAACTTTCTGCAGCTCATTGATATGCCCGCAGAGTAGCGAAAGCGCTCGATACATATCCTCAATGGCAAAACTCATCCGACGTATGCGCTTCTTGTTTAACTCGTAAGAACCCCTCTTTGAGCACGGATCAATAATCCTTAGCATCACCAACGCCTCAAGTATCTCAGCAAGATTATACTTCGCCTGAGTCTCAGACACAATAGAATCACAAGCTTCATTCAACCCAAGCCTATTATACAACGGCAACATCAGCAAGTCGCCGCCACTGCACACAACCTGCTCTCCGGCTGCTATTCTCTGCGCCGGCGACAACTCTATCTTTAGCTTCTGCCTACCAAGCTTCTCCTGCTCATTCAGCTTGGCAACATAAGCTTTCGCCCATTCCAAACCATCCGGACAGCCATACTTTGCCTCGATTTCCTCCTCCGAACCGAGAACCTCTATCTTCTTAG
>JBJEAV010000345.1:0-1777 GCA_051869395.1 Prevotella sp. | reverse complement strand
CCGAATCCTCCTTTGTCTGTTGAAGTCTAAGGAACTCCTCCATGTCAGCCTCGTTGAGGGCATTGGTCTTGCCAAGGTTGCGCCCAGGGTTAAGTTGATAATACCATATCTTCTTCGTCGGTTCGCCCTTGGTGAAGAAGAGCACGACTGTCTTCACTCCCGCACCCGTGAACACTCCCGACGGAAGGTCGAGGATGGTGTGCAGGTTGCAGTCCTCAAGCAACATCCGGCGCAACGCCGTGGCGTCGCCATTGCTCAGGAAGGTATTCTTTATCACAATGCCAGCCCTACCGCCAGCCTTCAACATCTTAACGAAATACTGCATAAACATATACGCAGTCTCGGAGGTGCGGATGTCGAAGTTCTGGAACACTTCCGCTCTCTCGCTGCCTCCAAACGGGGGATTGGCGAGGATGACATTCTTGCGGTCGCGCTCCTGCACGTTCGCCATGTTCTCGGCGAGAGTGTTGCAATGTATGATGTTGGGGGCAGCCACGCCATGGAATATCATGTTCATCGTGGCGATGATATAAGGCAGTCCCTTCTTCTCCTTTCCGTAAAAAGTTTTCTTCTGCAAAAAGTCCATGTCCGAGGTGCTCCTTATCTGCTCCACCATATAATTATACGCCTCGCAAAGGAATCCCGCCGAACCACATGCGGGGTCCATCACAGTCTCCCCGATGCGTGGGTTTACCACGCGCACGCACGCACGAATAAGGGGACGGGGCGTGTAATATTCACCCCCGTTACGCCCGGCATTGCCCATCCTCTGAATCTTGCTCTCGTATAGCACTGTCATCTCGTGCTTGTCGTCAGCCGACTGGAAGTGCAGCGTATCTATTTTGTTAATTATTTCCCGCAAGTTATATCCGCTCTGAATCTTGTTGCGCAGCTCGGTGAATATCTCGCCAATCTTATATTCCAACGAACCCACCTCAACGGCGGTGTCCTTGAACTTGGCCAATGTTGGGAACAGCTTCAGGTTGACAAAATCCACGAGGTCAGAGCCTGTCATGGCGTTCACCACGTCGATGTTGCCGTCCTTGTCCTTGGGAGCTGCCCACTGCGACCATCTGTGAAATCCCGTGATGATGCGCTTGTAGGTGGTGCCTTCCATCTCTGCCTCGTCCTCGCGGTCGCTCTCCAGGTCATCAAGGTATTTCAGGAACAGCAGCCACGATGTCTGCTCGATGTAGTCGAGTTCGTTGCTGCATCCTGCCTCGTTTCTCAATATATTGTCAATAGCGTTGAATGTCGATTCATACTGCATTGTAAGTCTTCGGGACCATTATATGCGCATTGCCCGTTCGGCTCTAAACGGGTTAATGCGATATAATGATTATGGTTTTCTCGGATTTCAATGTCAGTGAGCCATCGTTCTGCCTGCTGATGTCGAACTTCTCGCCACCTATGTATATGATATGCCCATTGACGTAATCTACGGGATATTCGCCGAGGGTCTCGATGACTGTCTGCCCGTCAGTGCCGTAGGATATGCACTCTCTGGTGAAAACAGCTTTCCTCCCCACGAAGCAGATTGCCATTCCATCCCAAGACAAATCCACCGTGACATCGCCGTTCTTCTCGACAATCGCCTCCACCTGCCATGTGCCCGCACCTTCGAGATTGGCAACGAGCGATGCCGCCTCCTCGGCATTTGCCAAGGCGGCTCGTGTGTCAGAGTCATCATCGTTTTCGGGGGCAACGTCACTTCCGCAACCGCACAAGGTGAAAGCGACTGTCGCTATGAGCAATAGTCTTACAATCCCTCTCCTAA
>JBJEAV010000344.1:2746-8336 GCA_051869395.1 Prevotella sp. | reverse complement strand
TGGTCCCCCGAGGGGGACGTTTGGCTACTCCTTACTTTGTGGGGGACTAAGGATGTTAGGGAGAGGAGGCAGTTGATTGCTCCCTTTTTGTCTGCCATTATCCTCATGGCAATCATCTTGTCGGGATTGGAGGCGAAATATTCCCTGGTAAATTTTACTCCACCTTTTATATATGTGTCGCGGCAGAGCGCACTGTCGATGTCCAGTTCGCGGTAATATCCTGTTGCCTTTGTCGTGTTGTCGTCGAGGATATGCAGTGTGGCGAGCGGCTGGTAGAACTGCGAGTTGTTGCCCTGCACGTGCAGTTGCAGTGAGTCGGCCAATTTGTAGTCCTCGTTGAACAGGGCCTTTCTGATTTCCGGAATCCACTTGTGTGCATCCTCGTCGTCGTTGCGGTTGACGGGTTTTCCGGTCCAGAAGGTTATGTCATTGAATTGTATGACATTATCGTCGGTGCCTCCATATACGAGTGCTCCCAGGCGGCCGTTCCCAATTGGCATCGACTCCTCGAAAAACTCCGCAGGACTGTCGTACCACAGTTTCATCGGCAAGACCTGGGCATTTGACGCGATTGAAAAAATAACGGAAATTATTAGGATGATGGTTTTGGACATAATGCTGATTTTACAGGTTATTACTTTTATTCATAAGGTAATTTATTTAACACAAAGTCCACGAAGTTTTTTATTGAACACAGAGATACAGAGTCACAGAGTTTTCTCTGTATCTTTGAATAACTTAATTAATTCAATTCTGTATCTCCGTGTCTCTGTGTTTTAATAGTTATTGCATCACTATTTTTCTAAATTCTTAATTCATCAAGCGTCTATATTCGCATAGGTGGCGTTCTTCTCGATGAACTCGCGGCGTGGCTCCACGTCGTCGCCCATGAGCATTGAGAAGATCTCGTCGGCCTCGGCGGCATTCTCGATTGTCACCTGCTTGAGCAGACGGGTGGCAGGATTCATTGTCGTCTCCCACAGCTGCTCGGGGTTCATCTCACCAAGACCTTTGTAGCGCTGGGTGTGAAGGCTCTTGCCGTCCTCCACTCCGTTGCCCCACTTGTCGAGGAAAGCCTGGCGCTGCTGGTCGGTGTAGCAATACTCCTTGGCCTTGTTCTTGTAGGTGCAGAGATAGAGGGGGGGAGTGGCGATATAGAGATGTCCCTCCTGGATGATCTTCGGCATGAAGCGATAGAAGAGAGTCATGATGAGTGTGTCGATGTGAGAACCATCGACGTCGGCATCGGTCATGATGATAATCTTGTCATAACGCAGCTTGTCGATATTGGCCTCCTTGTCGTCCTCGCCTTCCACACCGAAGCGCACTCCGATGCTCTGGATGATGTTCATCACCGACTCGCTCTCGAACACCTTGTGCCACATCACCTTCTCCACGTTAAGAATCTTTCCGCGAAGAGGCAGGATGGCCTGGGTGTAACGGTCGCGTCCCTGCTTGGCGGAACCACCGGCGGAGTCTCCCTCGACGAGGAATATCTCGCACTCCTTCGGGTCCTTGTTTGAGCAGTCAGCCAATTTGCCGGGGAGTCCTCCACCGGTCATCGGGTTCTTGCGCTGTACGCTTTCGCGGGCTTTGCGGGCGGCGATACGTGCCGTGGCAGCAAGGATGACCTTGTCGCATATCTGCTTTGCCTCCTTGGGGTGCTCTTCCAAGTAATAAGCGAGAGCCTCGCCCACAGCCTGCTGCACTGCACCAGCCACCTCGGAGTTGCCAAGCTTCGTCTTGGTCTGACCCTCAAACTGCGGTTCTGCCACCTTGATTGATATGACGGCTGTAAGTCCCTCGCGGAAGTCCTCGCCGGCAATCTCTATCTTTGCCTTTTCAATCTGCTTTGATATTACAGGGTCGGCATCGGCATATTTCTTCAGGGTGCGGGTGAGGGCCATGCGGAATCCCACAAGGTGGGTACCGCCCTCGATGGTGTTGATATTATTCACGTAAGAGTGGATATTCTCGCTGTAGTCGGTGTTGTACATCACTGCCACCTCGATAGGAATACCCTGCTTTTCGGTCTTGAGATAGATGACATCGTCGAAGAGGTGAGTGCGGTGACGGTCAACATAGCGCACAAACTCCTTTAGTCCGTCCTTGGCGTGGAACACCTCCTGCTTGGTCTTGCCTTCCTCGTCGGGGCGCAGGTCGGTGAGCGTGATGGTGATGCCGGCATTCAGATATGCCAGTTCCCTCATGCGCTTGGCGATGATGTCATACTTGTATGTTGTGGTGGTGAATACGGTGGGGTCGGGCCAGAACTGCTGGCGCGTACCGTTAAGGTCGGTCTCGCCAACAACCTTCACAGAGTAGAGCGGCTTACCCTTTTCGTATTCCTGCTGATAGATCTTTCCGTCGCGGAACACCTGCGAGAGCATGTGAGAGGAGAGAGCGTTCACACAGCTCACACCCACACCGTGGAGTCCACCGCTGACCTTGTATGAACCCTTGTCAAACTTACCGCCGGCGTGGAGCACGGTCATAACGACCTCAAGAGCCGACTTGTGCAGCTTCTTGTGCTCATCCACGGGAATACCGCGTCCGTTGTCCTGTACGGTGATTGACTCGTCCTCGTTGATAGTCACCTCGATATGGGTGCAATATCCAGCCATAGCCTCGTCGATAGAGTTATCGACGGTCTCGTTCACAAGGTGATGGAGACCCTTCTCACTGATGTCTCCGATATACATGGCCGGGCGCTTGCGCACGGCCTCCAGTCCTTCGAGCACCTGAATGTTACTCGCGGAATAGTTGTTTTCTTTGTTTATGTCTTCTGCCATAATTGCTGTTATTCTCTAAGTGGTTGCAAAGTTACACAAAAAAAATCAAATACCGAAATATTTAAAGCTAAAAAACAACAAAATACAATAAAATAAGCCACACACTCGCTGAGTATGTGGCTTATGATATTGTTAGAAGTGATGTATTATCCCAGGCTGTTGACATGAAGTGCAAGGCTTGACTTCAGATTAGCTGCCTTGTTCTTGTGGATGATGTTGGTCTTGGCCAACTTGTCCAGCATCTTCTGAACGCTTGGATACAACTTTACTGCCTCCTCCTTGTCTGTAAGGGCACGCAGCTTGCGAACGGCGTTGCGCATTGTCTTTGCATAGTACTTGTTATGCAGCGCCTTCTTCTTGTCCTGACGGATTCTCTTAAGTGATGATTTGTGGTTTGCCATCTTTCTTTTACTTCTTCTTTTTATTTTTACTTGTAGTCCCTAGGAGAGTCGAACTCCTCTTTAGAGAATGAAAATCTCTCGTCCTAACCGATAGACGAAGGGACCGTTTCGCGATTTTGCGGGTGCAAAGTTACATCTTTTATTTCATACAACAAAATATTTTCGCAAAAAAATACGTTATTTTGATGTTTTTTTAGATTTTTATCCTCTTTTACACCCTTTTTTCAGTAAAAAATGACTATCTTTGCGCCAAATATCGAGTTTTGAGATGATTACGAAGACTACGGCGATAGTGCTGCACAACATAAAATACGGCGACAACAAGATGATTGTCGATATGTTCACCCGTGACCACGGGCGGGTGTCGTTTCTTGTGCCTATGCCCAAGTCGGCGAAGTCGAAGATACGCAAGCAGCTCTTTATGCCGCTTTCGCTCCTCTCGTTGGAGTATGACTATCGCACGAAGGTGCAGCTGCAGAAGATTCGTGAGGTGTCGATGCTTCATCCCTACTCATCATTGCCCTTCGACATGGACAAGCTCACCGTGGGGATGTTCATTGCCGAGTTCCTGTATCACTCGCTCTACGGCGAGCAGGCCAACGAGCCTATGTTCGAATATATAACCGACAGTCTGCTGTGGTTTGATAGTGCCCCGTCTCCCGTGTCCAATTTCCATCTTGTCTTCATGATGCGTCTCTCCCGGTTCCTTGGTTTCTATCCCAATATCGAGGACTATTCCCAAGGCAGTGTCTTCGACCTCCGCAGTGGTGACTTCTCTACTTCTGTCCCCGCCCATCGTGATTTCCTCGACGTGCGCGAGTCGTCGCTGATGTCGCTGATGCTGCGCATGAACTATCCCACGATGCACCTCTTCAAGATGTCACGCGAGCAGCGCAACCGGCTTCTCGATGTGATTGTCTGCTATTATCGCCTCCATATCCCCTCCTTCCCCGAGATGAAGTCGTTGGAGGTGTTGCGTAATTTATATAAATAGGTGTAGCCGTTTTTTGGGTGACATGGCTATTTTTTTCCGTTTTTATGCCGATTATATAAAAAAAAGCATTATCTTTGCAGAAAAATTAAGAAAATAATGACAAATATGAGATATTATAAGGTGGCGGGGCACTTGATGGCACTGACTGCCGATGAATGGATATTCGCTCTGCTCGACAACTGCCGGCCCTTTGAGGTGGAGGCAGGGGATGCGCTTTTGGAGATGGATATCCACCGCGATATGCCCATACCCGAAGGATGGACCGAGGAATGGCGACAGGAGGAAGAGGGCGACGAGATAGCCTGCGGACACGTGGGAGAAAATCCGGCTTTCGTATTCATATCGAGAGGAAAGACCGCAGGATGGCTCTTGTGCAGCAGTGACTATCGCAAGGCCACGGTATCACTGACTGGTTTAGCAAAGCTTGCTCTCGACAATGCCATGATGGTGGGTTTTGCGCTTGCCACTGCGGGTAGGGACACACTGCTTTTCCATTCTTCGGTGGTGAACCGCAATGGCAAGGCATACATGTTTCTTGGCCCCAGCGGTACTGGCAAGAGCACGCATACGGGTCTGTGGCTGAAATATGTGGATGGCAGCCAGCTGCTCAACGACGACAATCCCGTAGTGAGATTGTCACCCGAGGGAGCACCGGTAGTATATGGCTCGCCATGGAGCGGCAAGACCCCGTGCTATAAAAACGAGCAATATCCCCTGGGGGCAATAGTGGGACTGGCACAAGCCCCATACAATGCCATCAGGCGCATGTCGCCCATCGAGGCTTACGCCACAATGTCGTCGAGTGTATCGGGAAAGAGATGGGACAGGAACATTGCCGACGGACTGCACAGTACGTTAAACGCACTGACGGCAAAGACGGCAGTATGGCGTATGGAATGTCTGCCCGACGAGGCAGCGGCGATAATGACAAGTACTACGATATGAACGACTATGGTGTTATAGAGGAGGCCCTAAAACTGCTGTGCAGTGGATACAGTGTCACGTTGCCAGTGGCGGGCAGAAGCATGTTGCCGTTCATAATCGGCGGCAGGGAGAGTGTGATATTGGCAAAGCCCACCGGACTGAAGCGGGGTGTAATCGCGTTGGCATGGGTGGAGAATCGGCGGTATGTGTTGCATCGCATAGAGAAAATCGAGGGCGGAAAGGTGACCCTGATGGGCGACGGCAACATCGTGGGCAGGGAATACTGCAATATTGACGACATAAGGGCTATAGCCACACATGTGGTAGATGGCAAGCACCGCCGACACTATCTTTATACTCCATTGCGCCGCAAGGCCTCAGAGCTGTGGTGGAAGCTGCTGCCGATAAGGAGATATATCCTTGCGGTTTACAGGAGGATAATTTTTTTATGAGAAAAGACAATAAACAGAAAAGACAAT
>JBJEAV010000344.1:0-2646 GCA_051869395.1 Prevotella sp. | reverse complement strand
GACGTATGCGGCGAGAAAGTGATAGTGGGCGAAGGCCTCGGTGCAGTGGATTTCGGAAGGCTGATAAGCCTGAACGACACGGCGGCATGGCTGTGGGAACACTTCGACGAAAATACTGATGTGGATGCCCTTGCCGAAGCACTGTGCGGAGAATACGATGTGGAGCCTGATGTGGCAAAACGCGATGTCGAGTCAATTATCGGCGAGTGGGTCAAGGCAGGAATTGTGGAGAAATAATCCATAATATGGAGCAATAGTCCATAAATAAGCAATGAGATATCTAAGATGGTTTCTTGCCAACTCCAAAGGCATTAGGCTCAGTATATCGGTCAGGATAGTGGCGGGACTGTTGCAGACGGTTCTTGCCCTGCTCGTGGTGTGGATGAGCAAGAGGCTCATCGACGACGTTGCTCTCACGTGCACCATGGGCGAGATGGCTGTACAGGCATCGCTGCTTGCCCTTGCCGTGGTGGCGGGAGTAAGCATCAGACAGTTCAACCAATACCTCGCCAACAAGGCATATATAAATAAGGTGGCGGAGCTTCGACTCGCATTGTTCAGTCTGTTGTTCCGCAGAAAACTCTTTGAAAACAACGAACTGCATTCGGGTGATGTCAGTTCGCGAATGGCCAAGGATATAGACACGGTGAGCGAGACCATGGCAGTGACACTGCCGCAAGTAGTGGTGATGACAATGCAACTGGCAGGTGCCTTCCTCCTTATGAGATGGTTTGACCATCGCCTTGCCTGGGCATTGATACTTATCACTCCACTTGCCGTGGGTATAGGTAAGTTCGTGTCGCACAAACTGCGGAAAATCACCCTTGCCATCCGCGAGGACGAGAGCCGCATACTGGCAAGGATCCAGGAGAGCATGGAGCAGAATGTCGTGTTGCGCTCACTGCAGGGCGAGAGATGGATGCAGGACAGGGTGGAACAGATGCAGGACAGGCAGACTGCCAACTATATATATCGCTCGCGGTTTATGGTGGCAAGCCGCTTTGCCCTCGGATGTACCTTCGGACTCGGATATATGCTCGCCTTTGTATGGGGTGCCTATGGATTGCGCACCGGAGCCATCACATTCGGCGTGATGACATCATTCCTGCAACTCGTGGGACAAATACAACAGCCCATACTGTCGCTTCTCGGCGCTTTCCCGAATATCATATACAGTACGGCGAGTATCGACCGACTGAGGGAGATGGAAAACAATCTTGAGGAGGAAACATCAGGAATGGGTGTCGATACTCCGGATGTAACGTTGGGAATACGTATGGATGACGTGTCGTTCAGATATGCCAAGGGAGACCGTGAAGTGATAAGCCACTTCACGCATGACTTCAGACCCGGGAGCAAGACTGCATTGCTCGGAACAACGGGTATAGGCAAGACGACACTGTTCCGGCTAATCCTGAACTTCATAAAACCCATTGCAGGAACAGTCACTTTCTATGGTGACGGATTTACATGTATGGCTGACAATGCCATGCGACGCCATCTTGTCTTTGTGCCCCAAGGCAACACCCTCATCAGCGGTTCGGTGCGCAATAACCTGCTTATGGCAAAGCCGGATGCCACCGGCGAGGAGATGCGGCATGCTTTGCATACGGCATGTGCAGACTTTGTGTATGAACTCCCAAATGGCATAGACACCGAACTCACGGAGCACGGGGGAGGGCTGAGCGAGGGACAGGCCCAGCGCATAGCCATTGCCCGCGGACTGTTGCGCCCGGGTTCAGTGATGCTGCTCGACGAGATCAGTTCCGCCCTGGACGAGGTTACGGAGCGCGAATTGTTCAGTCGCCTTTTGTCATCTCGTCCTGACACCACCATGCTGCTCATTACCCACCGTGAAGCCGTGGCGGATATATGCGACGAGAAAATACGTATATGAACAATAAGTATATGAACAAAAAGGGGCATGACTCTCGTCATGTCCCTTTTGTTTCTAATACTCAAAAAGCCTTACGGATCAAATTACTTGCCGTGGTTTTCGTCGGATACTGTCAACTTCTTGCGACCCTTGGCGCGGCGAGATGCCAACACTCTGCGGCCGTTCTTTGTAGCCATTCTCTCACGGAAACCGTGCTTGTTGACCCTTCTTCTGTTGTGCGGCTGAAATGTTCTTTTCATTACGTTATTACTATTTTTATTGTTGTTTTCTTCACTTTGGGCTGCAAAATTACACATAATTTCCGAAATAACCAAGAAATAAATGAAATTTAGCTTATTTTTTTATGTTTTTTTCGGAAAAAGCAGTAACTTTGCACCCGAAATCACGTAAAATACATTATATTTAAGGTTTATGATTAATTCACAAGACATTAAGAAGGGAACATGCATCCGCATGGATGGAGGCATTTGGGTCTGCATCGATTTCCAGCACAGAAAGCCCGGAAAGGGAAACACAGTAATGAACACAAAGTTGAAGAACGTGACCGATGGACGTGTGCTTGACCGCACATTCCAGGTGGGATTCAAGCTCGAGGACGTGCGCATCGAGCGTCGCCCCTACCAGTACCTCTATGAGGACCAGACTGGCCGTATCTTCATGAACCAGGAGACTTTCGAGCAGATTCCTATCGCCAACGACCTCGTTATCGGTGTTGAGTATATGAAGGAGAGCGACATCGTGGAAGTTGT
>JBJEAV010000343.1:0-1783 GCA_051869395.1 Prevotella sp. | reverse complement strand
CCTCGTTGGCATTGCCCTCAGTGGCATGGAAGAGAGTGTAGCCCTGACTTGTGTGCTCGGCACGCAGTCCTGCCACAATCTGCCACTTTCCGGCACTGAATGTCAGCTTGCCATATCCCGCACCGATGCGCTCGGTGGCGTCGTAGTTCATGGGGTCGGTTAGGCTATAGCTTTTCAGTCGGAAGGATATCTCGTCGTAGTTTGTCCAGTCCTTGTCCTTGAACTGGTCGTATGGCGAGTCCTTGGAGGCATCGTATGGCTGGAAGGTGTATTCGTGGTAGAAGCTGTTGCGCTTCTTGTCGCGGTACATTCCTCCTGCGGCTATGTCGAGACTACGCCCGCCGAGCCTCAACAGATAACTGAGGTCGAGATGTCCCGATATGTCACGGTCGGAGTTGTGCTCCCAACGGCGTATTGCACCCACGTTCTTGTTCACCCATACGGATGTGGCACCCGTGTTGTTGTTCAACTGTATCTGGGTATTATCGGGAGTCTCCTGTTTTGCCTCGGCTATGTTTGCTCCCCACTTGAGCGTAAGTGCATCGCGTTCAAGCAGTTTGTGCTCACCCATAAGCGATGCGTTGGCTATCGACTGATGTTGCCAGCGCAGACGGATGGTCTCGTCTTGCTCACTGAAGGCATCGCGCACTTGTGAGTTGCGGAAGTCCATATATCCGCCATACAGAGCCACCTTGTGTTTCTGTGTGATATAATAGTCGAGTTTGAGATGCGCTCCTAATCGGGTCTGGTTCTCTGAGAAATAACGGTTGGTCACACGCTGTATGCCGTCGTTGTCGGCGGTGGAGTCATACATGTCGCTCGTCTTTCCCTTGTTGGTGTTGCGGAAACTGAGCGCAGCGATAAGTCCGAGATGATTGTCGAAGAAACGGTCGCCGTAGGCAAATCCCGCTGCGATGTCGGGCAGTGGCTTGCGCTGTTTTACGTGGAGACTCTTCATAGAGAAGTCGGTCTCGTCGGTGGGATAACTGTTGCCGAAGAGTTCGTTCGGACTGTCCTTCACAATGTCGCCATGTGCAAACGACTGGAAGTCATTGTCGAAGAAATGACTGTTATATCCCGTCTGCACGTTGAGCGTGAGAAGCCTCTGCTGCGGAGCATCCTTCATCACCATGTTCACAGCACCTCCCACTCCATCGCCCTCCATGTCGGCAGTGAGCGACTTGGTCACTTCGAGCCTATCGAGCAGTTCCGAGGGGAAGATGTCAAGCGGAACGAATCTGTTCTTGTTGTCCGGACTTGGTATCTTCAGTCCGTTGACGAGGGTATAGTTATATCGCTTATCCATTCCTCTGAGAATGGCATACTGTCCCTCGCCAGAGCTATTGCGCTCCATGGTCACACCGCTCATGCGCTGTATGACATTGGCAACCGTGAGGTCGGGCGACAGTTCTATAGCCTTGGCACTCATCACGTTAACCACATTGAGCGAGTTGCGCTCCAGTGCCCTTGCGCCCACTTCGGAGCATCCTGTGTTCTCAGCCACAATGACCACCTCGCCCAATGCCACGGCATCAATCTCCATGTCGATATTGAGGTTGTCGTCGTTGTCCCTTACCGTTATCTCCGTGGGTTTATAGCCGAGATAGCTACATACGAGAGTGCATGGGAATCGTTGGAGCTGCAGTTGGAAACTGCCGTCAAGTCCCGTGGCAGTTCCCTTGGCCTTAGCTCCCTTTATCACGACCGAGGCACCTATAATCTCCTCGCCCGTCTGTATGTCTTTTATCTTTCCTTTGATAATTCGTGCTTCCGCATTCTGAAA
>JBJEAV010000342.1:2425-8366 GCA_051869395.1 Prevotella sp. | reverse complement strand
TTCGAACCTGCGAACCGGTTTTGCCGGTTACACGCTTTCCAGGCGTGCCTCTTCAACCACTCGAGCACCTCTCCTTTAGCAATTGCGGCTGCAAAATTATTGCTTTTTCGGGAGAAAAAAGAATTATTTGCGAGAAATTTGCGAGTATTTAAGTTTTTTTTAGGAGTAAAGTGTATAATTGACAACTTTTTATTGTAACTTTGCCGCCGCAAAACACATTATAATAAAAGCCATAAGATGATGACAGACAACACGCAAGCCCAGTTTATCTACCAGAAGACCATGTCGAAGGCCCTGGAAAGGATATTGCACACAGATGACATACAGGAGGCGTTTAGCGACGTGCTCCACGAAGTGCTCGACTATTTCAAGGCGGGCAGGGTGGCTATTATGTCAACTGACCGGCGCAATCCCGACTTGCAGTATTGCGTGTTTGAGGTGCTTGCCGATGGAGTGAAATCATCAATGGACGGCAGGGAGGAGAGTTTCCGCAAACACAGATGGTGGTATGACAAGCTCGAAGCTGGCGAGTGTGTGGTTGTGGATGATGCCCAGGCAATGCAATGGGATGACCCCACGGCAGCCGACTTGCTCGCAAGTTTGGGAGTAAGGGCGCATCTTGGTGTGCCAATCATCAGATACGGCAAAATCTCCGGCTTTCTTGCTATTGACATTACAGACAGACCTTATTCGTGGTCGGAAGCCGACCTGATGTGGCTTAAGGACCTGGCAAACCTGATGATGCTGTGGCGAAGGCTGAAACGCTCGCGCGAGGACGTGGCTACAGAGCGTAATAAGATGGAGAAGGTGTTGAGGGACATGCCTATAGGATTGTGCCTATATAATATCGACGGAAGCATTTCATTCGCAAATGACAGGGCGTTGAACATCTTCGGCGTGAAGTCGTTTGAAGAGGCGAAGGCATTTAATCTTTTCAGAAGTACGCTGCTCACCGATCAGGTGAAGAAAAGCATCAAGGTGCAGGATATAGTGGATGCCTCGTTTGAATACAGCTATGGCAAGATGCCGTTTGAGCAGACGGGAGACTGTGATAGTATGCGTATAACCGTGATGGCGAGATACAGCAAGCTATACAATAACGACGGCGAACTGAAGGCATATCTTGTGGCATACGTTGACAAGACACGCGAGCAGAACAACTCTCAGAAGATTCACGAGCTTGACGAGATTATATCGCTCACCGCCGACTTTGCCCAGTTGGGATATGCCCGAATCAACGTCATCGACAATACCGGCTATGCCACAAGACAATGGTATAAGAACAACAATATGCCCATCGACGACAGTTCCACGGGTATCTCGGATTTTGTGGATATACTCCATCCTGACGACCGAAGGGTAAGCGATGATTTCAGAAATGCCGTAAGACAAGGCAAAAACGTGAGACTCAACAAGCGAATGAGAATCAGAAGACCAGGGGCAAAGGACGAATGGGACTATCTGCAGGTGTATTCAGTAGTGACAAAATATGAACCGCAATACGGTGTTATCGAGATAAGCACTCTGACACAGAGCGTCAACCATCAGGTAAGGCTTGAACATTCGCTCGTCAAGGCAAAGGAGGAGGCTGAACAGGCTGACAAACTCAAGTCAGCTTTCCTTGCAAACATGAGTCATGAGATTCGTACTCCGCTCAATGCCATCGTTGGATTCTCGCAGATGCTGTGTCATAACGATGTGCCTGAGGAGGAGAAAAACGAGATGATGAAGATTGTTGAGGCAAACAACGAACTGCTTTTACAGCTTATCAGCGACATCCTTGACCTCTCCAAACTGGAGGCAGGTACGTTGGAGTTCTTCGAGAAAGACGTTGATGTCAACAATATATGCAAGGCTGTGGCAGCCTCGATTGAAATGAAGGTGAAGGACGGAGTGAAGGTCAAGGTGGAATGTCAGAAGGAGGATTGTCATATAATGAGCGACCCTAACCGCATCAAGCAGGTGCTGATAAACTTTGCCTCCAATGCAGCAAAGTTTACTGACAAGGGACATATCATCATTGGGTATCACCTGTCGAAGAGAGACAGGATAAGGTTCTTTGTCGAGGACACCGGCATCGGTATTCCTGAGGACAAGAAGGCTAAGATTTTCGAGCGTTTCGTAAAGCTCAATTCCTTTGCCCAAGGCACTGGATTGGGATTGCAGATAAGCAAGGAGATAGTGTTGCGACTGGGTGGAATCATCGGCGTGGAGAGTGAACCGGGGGAAGGCTCAATGTTCTGGTTTGACATACCCGTTGAAAATGGTGTCCAAAGGGCTGTCAAATAATCCTTCGTGGGCATGTTGCCATACGTGTCCGAGGAAGGCTGCACCTCCGAATCCTAATCTCTCAAGATAGGGGATATGCTTCGGGGTTATTCCTCCAAGGGCGATGACCTTGTTGTCAATTATGCCTTTTGTGGATGCCTCCATTAACTCATCCTGCGAATATGCCGCTGCATATCCCTGTTTGGATATGCTGTTGAATATCGGACTCATAAATACATAGTCGCATTGTGTTTTCCTTTGTTCCACTTCCTCTGTTGAATGGCAGGAAGCGGAGATTACCGTGTCTTTTCTTGCATCCTTTGGAGGGTATGGGTTACGTCCGTTGAGATGTATTCCGCATCCGTATTCAAGGGCAAGATGATGATGGTCGTGAAGAGAGAGACGGCTGTGCCACTTGCTCTCGATACCTTCAATCAGTCTTCTGACCTCATCGGCTGATGCCTGGGGCTTGCGGATATGCACGCGGTTAATCCCACCATCAAACAAGGTGTTTATAAGCGAAACCTCGCCGGCAATGAAATCCGGCGAGGTTATGACGATTATTCTCATTTTTCGCAGTCTTTGAGTGAGTGGCTGATACGTGCGGCGCAGAAGTTAGGTCCGCACATGGTGCAGAACTCGCCCTCGGTCTTGTTGGAGGTCTTGTAGTATTCAAGTGCCTTCTCAGGGTCGAGCGAGAGGTTGAACTGGTCTTTCCAGCGGAACTCATACCTTGCCTTCGACAAGGCATTGTCGCGCACTGTGGCTCCAGGATGTCCCTTGGCGATGTCGGCGGCATGGGCGGCTATCTTGTATGTTATCACACCCGCACGAACATCATCCTTGTTGGGCAGTGCGAGATGCTCTTTCGGGGTGACGTAACAAAGCATTGCAGTGCCATACCATCCAATCATTGCCGCACCGATGGCACTCGTGATATGGTCGTAGGCAGGGGCAATGTCGGTTACGAGCGGACCGAGAGTATAGAAGGGAGCGCCGTGGCACTTTTCTATCTGTCTGTCCATATTGGCACGGATCTTCTGCATAGGCACATGTCCGGGACCTTCGATAAATGCCTGCACGTTCTTTGCCCAGGCACGCTCAACAAGTTCGCCCATAGTGTCGAGTTCGGCAAACTGGGCCGCGTCGTTGGCATCGTATGTGGAGCCAGGACGGAGTCCGTCGCCAAGTGAAATGGCAACATCATACTTTGCGCAGATGTCGCAGATGTCGTCGAAATGGTCGTAGAGGAAACTTTCCTGCTGATGTACTATACACCATTTTGAGATGATAGATCCTCCGCGGCTCACCATACCCGTGAGGCGGCCTTGCGACAGGGGCACGTTCTTCAGACGGATGCCGCAGTGGATGGTGAAATAGTCAACACCCTGTTCGCATTGCTCGATGAGCGTGTCGCGGAATATTTCCCATGTGAGGTCTTCTGCCTTGCCGTTCACCTTCTCAAAAGCCTGATACATAGGCACAGTGCCTACGGGGACAGGACAGTTGCGCAGAATCCATTCGCGTGTCTCGTGGATGTTCTTGCCTGTGGATAGGTCCATCAGAGTGTCACCTCCCCATTTGCAGCTCCACACCGCTTTCTCCACCTCTTCCTCGATACTCGAATTAAGGTGGGAATTGCCGATATTGGTATTAATCTTCACAAGGAAGTCTGTACCGATAATCATCGGCTCAGCCTCGGGGTGGTTGATGTTGGCAGGGATTACGGCGCGTCCTGCCGCCACCTGTTGGCGCACAAACTCAGGAGTGATATGAGTCTCGATGCCCAGTTCCTTGCAGTTCATGTTTTCGCGTATAGCCACATATTCCATTTCCTGTGTGATGACACCACGTTTGGCGAGAGCCATCTGAGTCTCGCCCTCCTTGCGCGAGTCAATCCACGGTTGGCGGAGTTTGGGCAGTCCTTTTTCAAGGTTGATTTCCACGTTGGGGTCGCTGTATGGGCCGCTGGTGTCGTAGATATACACCGGAGCGTTTTCTTCCATACGTTTTTCGCCATTTTCAATTGTCACGGTGGGGGTGAGGTTCACTCGTCTCATTCCCACTTTCAGTTCGGGATAAATCTCACCTGACATGTAGATTTTCTCTGAACTCGGATAGTTGATTTTGATGTTGTTGTTCATATCGTTGTCGTTTTTTTAATTATCTATTAACGTCCTCATCATATCCACTGGGTTTTCGGCAGTCAGCACGCTTCCGCTCACCGCTATACCCTTGACTCCAGTGGCGAGGATGTCATCAATGTCCGAGGCTGTTATTCCGCCTATAGCCACTACGGGGATATTGATTCCTGCCTGACGCATCTTTTCCATGATGCTGCGATAGCCTTCAATGCCGAGCACTGGTGCAAGGTTTTTCTTTGTTGTAGTGAAGCGGAAAGGACCGCAACCGATGTAGTCGGCTCCTTGTTGTGCAAGCCGTTCTATATCCTCGAATGTATTGGCTGTGCCGCCGATGATGAATTCCTCGCCGAGAACACGTCGTGCCTCGTCAACAGGCATGTCGTTCTTTCCGAGATGCACACCGTCGGCATGGAGTTCGCGGGCAAGCTCAACACGGTCGTCGAGCAGGAATATGGCATCGTTTTGCTTGCATAACGGCTGTATCTCCGATGCCACCTGCCTCACTTCATCGTCGCTTGCATCCTTCATTCTCAGCTGAATCCATTTGCATCCGCCTTCGAGAGCCATCCTCGCTCCCTCGGCATAACTGATGCTGTCGGTCTGATGTGTGATGAATTGTATTGATCGCATATTAGTCATTATAAATGATTCTCATCTTCTTGGGAGCGTAGAAATGGTTCACAGGACCGTGTCCGCCGCCTATCTCCACGTCTGCTCCTGCAATGAGGGCAGAGGTGAGCCAGTACTTGGCTTTGTCTATTGCCTGATTGATTCCCAATCCCATGGCAAGATTTGAAGCGATGGCAGCCGAAAGGGTGCATCCCGTACCGTGGGTGTTGCGTGTCTCCACGGTCTCGCTCTCGAATGAATCTCCAAACATAATGGATAACTCACTGAAGCGGGATTCTGTTTTACGTCCTGCACTATATAGTCTGTCAACCTTTGTATCTCCTTCTTTATGCCCACCCTTTATTAATACAGATTCAGCACCCTTGGAGAGTATTTCGCCTGCAACGTCATGAAAGGATTCTTCGTCTGTAATTTTCTTGCCTGCCAGGATTTCGGCTTCGTATATGTTTGGCGTGATTAGTGTTGAAATCGGAAGCAGCTTTTCGATAAACACTTCTATTGCGTCGTCCTGCATCAGTTTTGATCCGCTGGTGGATACCATGACAGGGTCAACCACGATATGTTCTATGTCGTAGTCGGCAAGGGCGTCGGCAATAGCCTTGATGGTATCGGCATCATTCACCATCCCGATTTTTACGACCTTAGGTTTGATGTCATCCATCACGGCACGTATCTGTCCTGCCACGATTTCCGGCGGCACTGCATGCACGGCAGTCACGCCTTGCGTATTCTGCACAGTTATGGCGGTAATGGCGGAAGCTGCATAGCATCCAAGGGCCGAAATCGTCTTTATATCAGCCTGTATGCCCGCCCCACCACTGCAGTCGCTGCCTGCAATAGTCAGAACCGCGATATATTTAGAACATTCTTCATTCTTCATTCTTCACTCTTCATTTAAA
>JBJEAV010000342.1:0-2325 GCA_051869395.1 Prevotella sp. | reverse complement strand
ATTCTTCACTCTTCATTTAAAATCAAAGCTTCTGTCCCAGTTTTTCCAGACCGGTTCCATACCTATGGCTCTCAGGTCGGCATCAACTTGTTTTGCCGTACGAGGGTCGCTGATTTCAAACTGTGCCAGTGAATCAGGATGGCAGCAGTAGCCTCCGGGGTCGGTGTGGCTTTCTGCACTCATTGTAGTTACTCCGAGAGTTGCCATATTGTTTCTCACTTCCGCAGTCTCACGGGTGGAGTAGGAGATATCCACGTCGTGGTCGAATATTCTCATGGCAAATGTCACCTGAGCCAGTTCGCGGTCAGTCATCTCCACGTTAGGTTGGAAACCTCCGTTTTCTGCCACTCTCATTCTTGGGAAGTTGACAGAATACTGTGTGCGCCAGTAGGTCTTTTCGAGATAGCGCAGATGGCGCGCAAGCATAACCACCTCAGTGCGCCAGTCCTCAAGACCGATGAGTGCTCCCATACCGATTTTGTGTACTCCAGCCATTCCCATTCGGTCGTAGCCGTTGAGTCGCCATTTGTAGTCGGACTTAGGTCCTCGTGGGTGATAAACCTTATAACGCTTCTCGTTGTAAGTCTCCTGGAAACAGATTACTCCGTTGAGACCATGGTTGCGCAGTTCGGCATACTCCTCTGTTGAGAGCGGCATCACCTCAATCTGCAGGTTGTTGAAGTAAGGTTTTGCCAGGTCGAGAGCCTTGGCGATATATGGCACACCTGTGAGCACCTTGTTCTCTCCCGTGAGTACAAGGAGATTGTCGAACGGACCGAGTTTTTTAATCGCCTCGTATTCCCGCACTATTTCCTCTTCGGTGAGGATAGTGCGTGCCATGGGATTCTGAATGTGAAATCCGCAATACACGCATGAGTTTGAGCATGAGTTGGCAATATAAATAGGTATAAACATATTTATTGTATTGCCGAATCTCTCTCTCGTGATATGTCGGCTCAATCGTGCCATCTGTTCAAGATACTTGTCGGCGGCAGGAGACACCAATGCCATGAAGTCGTCGATATTCAGATGTTGCTTGGCGAGTGCGCGCCTCACGTCGGCATCCGTCTTCGCCATGATCTGACTGGTTGTCTCATCCCAGTCGTATTTCTGTATTTCGTCGTAAAACATACTATTTCATTTTTCTTATCCACCGCAGAATGCCTTTAGAATCACTATGTCGTCACCTTCATTCAGGAGACGGTTTTTCCATTCCGTGCGTGGCACCATGTTATTGCTGATGGCAATCGCCACGCCCTTCTCTGGCAGATTCTGCTCCACTGCCAATTCTGCAACGGTCTTTGCCGTTGTCTCGATTTCCTTGTTATTTATCTTTATCTTCATAGTTATGCGCAGCTATTCTTCATTCTTCATTTAAAAAAGCCGTCAGCGGTGAGCTTGCCTCGGCAGTCATGTCCGCATGCTGCACGGCGAGCCCTGCCTCGTATGCCTCGCGTCCACATTCCACTGCCATCTTGAATGCGCGTGCCATAGCCACGGGGTCACCTGCCACAGATATGGCGGTATTTACCAAGCAGGCGTCGGCACCTATCTCCATTGCCTTGGCAGCGTCACTCGGCGCACCAATTCCCGCATCCACCACCACGGGCACAGTTGCCTCTTCAATGATGATATTCAGAAAATCAATCGTGCGCAATCCCTTGTTTGTACCGATAGGGGCGGCAAGGGGCATCACAGTTGCAGCTCCCGCTTCTGCCAGACGCTTGCAGAGAACAGGGTCGGCTTGGCAATAAGGCAGCACTACGAATCCTTCCTTAACAAGAATCTCTGTAGCCTTAAGTGTTTCTATAGGGTCGGGCAGGAGATAGCGAGGGTCGGGATGTATTTCCAGTTTGAGCCAATTGGTTCCGAATGCCTCGCGAGCCATCTTGGCTGCAAATACTGCCTCTTCGGCATTACGCGTTCCTGAAGTGTTCGGAAGCAGTTGGATGCCTGGCTTGGCGATATGCTTCATCATGTCGTCTTCATCATTACCGAGTTCAATGCGCTTCATAGCCATTGTCACCATTTCCGTTTCAGATGCCTCGATAGCCTTAGCCATCAGCTCGTTGCAACTGAATTTTCCCGTTCCGAGGAACAGGCGTGAGGAGAATTCCTTCCCCGCAATAATCAATTTTTCCATTTCTTATTACCTTATTTTATTATATATACATACTTGTTGAAAATGAAATAAGGGGTGGACAAAATGTCGGTATCAAGACAAAATCCCTGCGCCGGCATTACCCGTATCAGGTTCTATGGGTATAATCTCAGCCTGAACACTTATTCAAGCACCCCTCGTATCGACCGCAAAGGTAAACAAAA
>JBJEAV010000341.1:0-1788 GCA_051869395.1 Prevotella sp. | reverse complement strand
GGCATCCTGCCCATCAAAAGGTACAACACCGAGTCGGCATTGAACAACTTCCGCGAATATACAATGATTTATCCAGGCAAGATGTCAAGTGCCCTTGGATTTACCAGTGATGAAGTTGAGGCACTATGCACGAAATACGGGATGGACCTGTCGGAGATGAAACGGTGGTATGACGGCTATCGCATAGGCAAGGCATCTCACATGTTCAACCCATATTCAGTGATGAGGGCAATTGATGATGATGAGTATCGCAGCTATTGGACTTCTACGGGTGCATACGACTCTGTCGTGACATATATCCAGATGAACTATGACGGTCTGAAGGACGATATTATTCGCATGCTGGCAGGAGAGTCTGTTCCTGTCATCACAACTGCGTTCCAAAATGACATGCATGTAATCAACAGCAGAAACGATGTGTTGACTGTTTTGATACATCTTGGATACTTGGCATACGACCGCGACACCAATACTTGCTATATACCAAATAAGGAAGTGGCAGACGAGATGAACAATGCAGTCAACGCAACAAAATGGACTCAACTTGCAAAGACTTTGGAAAACTCCCAGAATCTTCTCGCCGCCACTATCTCGGGCAACGAGCAAGCCGTGGCACGTGCCATCGACCTTGCCCACGACGAGAACACGAGCATCCTCTCCTATAATGACGAGAACTCGCTCGCCTGTGTTCTCTCTGTAGCTTATATATGGGCGAAGAACGAGTATGTCATCCATCGCGAGTATGCCACTGGCAAGGGTTATGCTGACCTCGTCATGATTCCGCGCCGCAACGTCAGCAAGCCCGCCCTTGTCATAGAGTTGAAATTTAATCACTCAGCTGACACCGCCATCGACCAAATAAAGCGCAAGGATTATCCTGCAAAGTTGGCAGAATACACTGGCGACATAATGCTTGTGGGAATAAATTATGACAAGGAGACGAAGCTGCATACGTGTAAGATAGAAAGGATGATGTGAAAATTATTTCTCCTTGTATATCACGTTGTTAGCCCCGCTGGTGATCTGCATTGCTTCGGGATGCTCCTTGATGAATGTGTCGATGTGGCGCATGCGCTTGTCTTCGAGGATTTCATCCACGGCAATGAGGATGCCGGTTTCCTCGACATCACCGAAACCATCGTTGATGGCAGTGCCGAAGAGCTTCATCGTGGGGCTAAGTCCCATATACGCATTCACGAGAGGGGGGATGTTGTAGCCCAACTGGCGTATCTCGCGGTTGAGTATCTTGTAGTCCTCCTTGAATGATTCCTCGCTGAAGAGAGCCTCCAACTCATTGGGGTCGGTCTCGATTTTCAGAGGGTTCATCGGGATGATGAGATTGTCCTTGTCCTCGAAATGCTTTTTCAGGAAATAAAGTATCATGTCGCGACCCTTACGGATATAAGAGGGATACATGGTCATCTTACCGAAGAAATACTTCACGTCGGGCTGGATCACTGTCAGCGCACCGAGTCCGTCCCATAGGTTGTCGAGGGCGAAGAGCGACTTTGACGGGTTCTTCTGGGTGTTCTGGTATTCAAGGGTTACGAAACTGCGCCCCAACTCGATAGTCCAAGGCATGTAATCCTTGAGAAAACGTTCGGAGAAGTGGAACATGTGGCTTGTGGCAAGGATGGGTTGACCGTTCTTGTCGAAGTCGATGTCCTTACCTAATATATATCTGTAGCCTCCGATAATCTCCTCGGCTTCTGGATTCCACACGATGAGCTGTTTGTAGCAGTTGTCCATCGTGTCAAATTCGTCGAGGTCGAGAGCCTTGCCCGTTCC
>JBJEAV010000340.1:0-1789 GCA_051869395.1 Prevotella sp. | reverse complement strand
GTGGCGGCGAAGAGACCGCAGCTGATGAAGAACTGCCAGGGATTGACCGTGGGAAGACTGAAGTTCTCGGGGGTCATAAGCAGGAGAGTGGCGGCACCGAGGAGGCCTACCACTGCAGGACGAAGACCATTGAAAACGGACTGCACGGCATGTGTCTTCATGTACTTCAGGAACATCTTGCTGATAAGAATCATCAGGATGAACGAAGGCAGGACAAGGGCGAAGGTGGCGGTGAAACTGCCAAGCATAGACATAATATAGCCATAGCCGGCATTGTGTACGGCGGTATATCCGCAATATGTGGCGGAGTTGATACCGATTGGTCCAGGAGTCATCTGACTGATGGCGACAATGTCGGTGAACTGCGAGGTGGTGAGCCAATGATGGTTGTGCACAACTTCGGTCTGTATCAGCGACAACATACCGTAGCCTCCTCCGAATCCGAAAAGGCCTATCTGGAAAAATGTTATAAACAAGTATATAAATATCATAAATAGCGCGCCCCTCTTTAATTCTTAATTCTTAATTCTTAATTCTTAATTTTTAATTTTTCATTCTTCAATTTCCCCCATCCGTATCCTATCACTCCAGCTAATATTATTATAATAATAGGTGAAACGCCCATTGCCCATATCGCCAAGGCTGAGGCTATGGGAATCCAGCAGTTAGTCCATGTCACCTTGGCTGTCTTTGCCATTTTGAGTGTGGGAACGGCAATGAGGGCAACTACCGCAGGACGTATGCCGCGGAACATGGCGGCAACGACGGGATTGTCCTCAAACTGGCGGAAGAACATGGCAATGGCAAGGATGATGAGGAACGAGGGTAGGGCAGTGCCCAATGCCGTGACGGCGGCTCCCTTGGCCTTGCGCATCTTATAGCCGATGAACACACTGAGGTTGATGGCGAATACTCCCGGACACGACTGCGCTATGGCAACCGTATCTACAAACTCGGTCTTGCTAATCCATTTCTGACGTTCTACTACCTCTGCCTCAATAATAGGTATCATGGCGTATCCACCGCCAAGGGTGAATACGCCAATCTTGAAGAATGTCTTGAAACTTGTCAAATAAAACTTGTCCAAAACCTTAATTTTTCAATCTTTCAATCTTTCAATCTTTCAATCTTTCAGTTTCTCCTCAATCCACTTGCGTGCATTGACAAATGCCTCAAGCCACGGAGTGCAGTCGTCCTGACGACGGCTGCGCGGATACCAACCGTTCTGCCATGGGAAGATGGCACGCTCGAGGTGGGGCATCATGGCAAGATGACGACCGTCGGCACTGCATATACCAGCCACGTTGTAATCGGAACCGTTGGGGTTGCCGGGATATTCGGCATAGTTGTACTTTGCCACTACACTGTAGTTGTCCTCGGGCTGAGGTAGATAGAAGCGTCCCTCGCCGTGGGCAACCCAGATGCCGAGCTTGCAGCCGCTCAGAGTGCGGAACATCACACTGTTGTTGCGCGGGATGTTGAGCGTGAGGAACTGGCTCTCGAACTTCTTTGAGTTGTTGTGGCAGAGGTGAGTCTGATGCTTGTGGTCGGGATTGATGAGGTTAAGCTCGGCCATGAGCTGGCAACCGTTGCAGATACCAAGCGAGAGGGTGTCCTCGCGGGCATAGAACTTGTCGAGTGCCTCCTTGGCCTTGGGATTGAAGAGGAATGCACCAGCCCATCCTTTGGCGGAACCGAGAACGTCGGAGTTGGAGAATCCACCACAGAAGACAATCATGTTGATGTCCTCGAGGGTCTCGCGTCCGCTGATGAGGTCGGTCATCATCAC
>JBJEAV010000339.1:0-8382 GCA_051869395.1 Prevotella sp. | reverse complement strand
CGGCGCTTGATGATGCCGGCCTCATAAAGCATTGACTCGGCAAGTGTTGTCTTGCCGCTACCCGCACTGCCAATCAGTGCAATGTTTTTGATTTCACTCGTCTGATATACTTTCATATCTGTTTACGTTTTTAGTGAATACTATAAAGGTTCTAAAGTTATTACGACCGCTAAATTAGACATTTTCCGCGAGATACGCAAACATTTTGGGCAAAAATCTTTGTTTTGTTAAACATAATTAGTATTTTTGCAGCAAATTTCAGATAAAATGACAGGTTTATACGTTCATATACCCTTTTGTAAGTCGCGTTGTATCTACTGCGGGTTCTACTCTACCACCTCCTCAGGCATGGCTGAAAAATATGTATCGGCACTCTGCCGGGAGATGGATTTGCGCACCGGATATTGCGACCAAGAATGGCAGACGGTCTATATCGGTGGAGGCACTCCGAGCACTCTCCCACCCGACCAGCTCCGCCGTCTCTTCTCTCACATCGACTGCTCGCACGCAACGGAGGTTACCATCGAGTGCAATCCCGACGATGTCACCCACGACTTCGCCTCACTGCTCTCCTCGTTGCCCGTCAACCGTGTCAGCATGGGAGCACAGACCTTTGACGACTCGCGCCTGCGTTTTCTTCGCCGCCGCCATGGCTCAGCCGACGTCAAGCGTGCAGTGGATAATCTCCGCTCTGCAGGCATCGACAATATCAGCGTTGACCTCATCTATGGTTTCCCTTGCGAGACAATCAACCAATGGGATGCCGACATAACAGCTGCCCTCTCTCTCGACGTGGAGCACCTGTCGGCATATTGTCTGTCCTATGAGGAGGGCACCACTCTCCACCGCCTTCTCGCCGAGGGCAAGGTGACAGAATCCGACGACGAGCTGACCCGCCGAATGTATTATCACCTCATCGACCGTCTCTCCGCCGCGGGATATGAGCATTATGAAATAAGCAACTTCGCACGACCCGGTCGCCGCTCCCGTCATAACAGCAGCTACTGGAACTCCACGCCGTATATGGGCATAGGTGCCGCAGCCCATTCCTACGACATCAGCAGCAGGCAATGGAACGTCTCCGACCTCCTTATATATATAAAAGAGGTGGAACGAGGAAATCTCCCTTTCGAGCGCGAGACACTCGACATCACCGAACGCTACAACGACACGGTGATGCTCTCCCTGCGCACCCTCGAAGGCATAGACCTGCCTGCCCTCCGCTCCACCTTCGGACCGGAACTACACTCCTATCTCCTCCGCCAAGCCAGGCAATACGAAAAAAGCGGCCTTCTCATACATGAGAACGACCGCCTGCATCTCTCCCGCGAAGGACTATACGTCAGCGACATGGTTATGTCAGACCTGATGAAGGTTTGACAGTGGTATCACTCCGAGATGTTCTTAATCTCGCGAATCTGCCTGATAAGCTCATCGTTTGTGCGCTGCATTTTCAACAGTATAGCCACACCGACAGACAGGCCTATCACTCCGCCCACTATTCCGCCTATGGTAACCGCCATACGAATACCGTCAGTAAATCCGGCGAAAAACCACCAGAAAAGGACTATTGCCACAGGAATGGAGAAGCAGAGCTGACACCACCTGAGCTTCTTCATCTTCAGGAGCTTGTCCGCCGTCTGAAGCAGGTTCTCCGATTGCCAGTCACTGCTGGAGAGATGGTTGATGTAGAAGTCGAGCAAAATCTCGATGAGCACCAAGAGGAGAATAGAGAGGATGGGCCACCATGACAGTGTGGGGTTCATCATCTTTAGACCTACAAAATTCAGGGCACAAACCGGGAGCAGTACAATCAGCTCAAACCAAATATACTTCTTTATCCATGACATCTTGCCCGACATGGCATTGCGCAATATCCGGTCGTTTACAATCTCCTGGTTGTCGAGTTTCTGCTTGAGCAACTGCATCTGCTCTCTCATGGCATCCAGTTCATTAATGTTGTGTTCTTTGATATTTTCCATAAAGTATTACGATTTTACTTAGTTGTTCATATTCTTAAGTTCCTCACGTATTCTCACCAGCTTTACCGAGACATTCTTAGACGATATGCCCACAATCTGTCCAATCTCGTCGTAGGGAAGTCCTTCGAGCCATAGCAGCACAATGGCGCGGTCGAAGACTCCAAGCCTGTTGATGCGCTCATAGAGTTTTTTCACCTGTCGAGTGTCGGAGTCGTTGTCCTCATAGAGGTTGATGTCCATCTTTATCCGTGCCTCCTTGTCGCGCTTGCGTTTCTGCTTGCGGTCGATGGTGATACATGTATTGAGGGCAACACGATACACCCATGTGCGTATGTCGCTGCGCCCCTGGAAGGAGTCGAAACCCTTCCACAGGTTGACGAGGATTTCCTGAAACAGGTCGTTGACCTCGTCGTTGTCTTTTGAGAACATATAGCAGACGGTGTATATAGTGGATTTTTGCTCTCTCACCATCCGCGCAAATTCTTTCTCACCTTTTTGTTCCATATAATTTTATGTCGTTTTTTATTCTTGTTTGTTAGTTTGACTCACCTAAGTCGGGATTTGCTACAGAAAAAATATGTTTATTTCTGTTTTTCTACAAAAATAAAGGACTGAAACCCGAAAATTGCTTCGTCTGAGTAGAAACACTAATCGGCTTTCAGCCCTTTAATATAGAAGGGATATACCATAAAGGCCTGTTGGCTTACAGCTTTACAGCTCGATAACCCTGAACGAATATGGAGCCAGCTGTACTGTGAAGGTCTTGCCTGAGACAGTGCCACAAGTACCACTCTCAACTGTGACGCGCTCCTGTCCAGGCTTTCCGCTGAATCCCTCGTATGGACGTTCGGCGGCAATATCAAGTCCTGATACATCAAGCGAGAGGCTCACTGGCAACACATTGACCAACTTGAGATACCTCTTGCCAGTCTTGGAGTCGCTCACCACTGTGGCGGCCACACGGCGGGCGGCATCATCGCCAATGCCGCTGAGCTTGGTATTGATGAAGCTGTCGCCTGAATACTTCGAGAACAGGCGCTGGGTGTGATAGCTCGGTGTCAGCTCGATATTGTCGTTGTCGAAATATATCATGTCGGGATTCCAGTTCTGGTGCTTCAGATGACAGAGCATCGGGGCATAGGAGGTCATTGCCACCACATCGCCGTTGCGCTCGATGCCACACAGGTGAAGGGCCTCGGCAAGCGCACAGTCGATATTGCCGCGACGGCTGCGTGCGGCATACTCACCGAGATACACCTTGGGACCCTTACGGTCGTAGTTGTCATAATAGTCCTGGTTGTTGATAAACCATCCCACGCTCTCGTAATAATGCTCGTCAACAAGGTCGATGATGCCTGTATGAGCTTTGGCAAATGCCCAGCCCTCAATATAGTCGGAGGAAGGTGTATGGAACGGACCGGCCGTGCCGCATATCTGTATCTCTGGATATTTCTCGCGTATGGCCTTGGCTATCATCTCGAACCTTTCCTCAAACACAGTAGATATAATATCCTCATTTCCAACACCTATATACTTCAGGTTGAAGGGTTGGGGATGTCCTGCGTCGGCACGCATCTTTGCCCACTTGCTCGTGGCGGGGTCGCCGTTCGCCCACTCTATCAGGTCGAGGAATTCCTGTATATATGCCGGCATGTCCGCCATCGGTATTCCTCCCTGCTGACCACCGAATCCGTCGGCATTAGGGCCTGAGTTTTGACACGGTACACCGGCGGCAAGCACTGGCAACGGCTCGGCACCGATATCCTCGCAGAACTGGAAGTACTCATAGAATCCAAGTCCGCGGGTCTGGTGATAATGCCATATATTGCGGTCGGGAGTGCGCTGTTCAAGCGGTCCCACAGTGTGTGCCCAATGGTAGATATTGTCAAGTCCGTCTCCATGACTCATACATCCTCCGGGGAATCTCACGAATTTCGGTTGCAGGTCGGCAATGGTCTGCGCAAGGTCTGCGCGCAGTCCGTTCTTCCTTCCCTTAAATGTGTTGCGCGGGAAGAGGCTTACCATGTCCACAAGAGCCTCTGCCTCGCCCTGAGCCACAATCCTGAGGCGTGCCTGTGTGGCGGATGCCTTAGGCTTGAGTGTCGCCCTGTATTGTTTCCATCCGTTGCCCTTGGCCTTAACCTTGGCAGTGGCAAGCACATTGTCCCCATCCACAAGTGCCACGGTGAATGCCTTTGCGGCAGACATAGTATTGACAAAAATACTGAAGTCATACGTCTCTCCTGCCCTTATAGACATACCGTCCCATCCCTCGTTGTAGAGAGTGTCGGCAGCGATACTCAAGGCGTGCGGGTTTTGCTGGCTTAGCGGAGACGATGTGACAATCGCGGGTTGCTTGCCCGATGCAAGTTTCCATGCCGTGAAGGAGTTCCATCCGCCGTGGTCTGCAGGTGTGTATTCGAAGTCGCGGTTCTGCACCATTTCTGCATACAGTCCGCCGTCGGCAGCATAGCTGATATCCTCGAAGAAGATGCCGATGAGCTTGTCGCTTATGCCCTTCCTGCTCTGGGTGTTGATGGCAAGCGAGGCATTGAGCTGTCCCTTCTGGATCAGCGAGGCATAACGCGAGGTATCGTCACCGAGATTCTCTCCCCACTTTGCGCCATTGGCCCCCTGTGCGGCGAAAAACGCCTTCAGGGCATTCACCGTTGCACCGTTGTCATCAATGGTGATGATATTTCCCACATATTTATTGTCACCCACGGTGACTGTGTCTCGCTTGATGTCAGTGGCTGCATATTCCTCCTTTGAGGCAGGCACGTCGGGAGTGAAATGGCGGAACTGGCTGTCGGTGGTAGTCTTGCGGTACTGTCCGTCCTTGGTGCGGAAGACGATATCGTACTTGCCGTTGCCCTTGGGTGAAATCACCGGAGCAATCACGCCCTTGCAACTCATGCGCGGATAATCCTGCGGACGCCACGTTACAAGGTCTGCACTGTATGCCACTGCAAAGCACGGTGCGATGTCATTCACCTGGAACACCGCAGCATAGCCTCCCTCGGCAAGCCTGACCGCATATTCCGAGAACATCTTCTTGTCAGCTCCCCATCGGGCGTAGTCCGACTGGAATATCTGTCCAATATCCGAAAAGGCCTGTCCACTCTCGTCAGTGGCATAAGCAATACGCACTCCCTTGTCAGGAGCTGGAGAATAAAGGAATACTCTGTCGGCTGCAAACGACTGGAGCAAGGCGGTAAAAAATGCCGCAGTTAGAACTGTCTTTTTTGTTTTCATATTCACTTGATTAGTTAGATTTTGGGCAAAGTTAAGGCTATTTTGTCAATTAATCGGCTTTTTATAGTTAATTTAGGTTAAGTTACCAAAAAATCCACCTTTTTATTATTGAAATGACAAAATAAATGCGTAACTTCGCATAAATTATCTGAATAACCTACTAAGTGAAATGAGAATAACAAACAGAAAATGCAATATGCTTGCCGCTAAAATCATGGTTGCAGCGGCAGTGTTTTTCACCAGCTGCATAGGCGCACAGGCGCAGACTATGCAGGCTTCCAAGTCGCACTACTCCACCGACGACGGTCTGTGCAGCAACGCCATCTCCAACATTGTGCAGGATGACTACGGCTATATATGGATTGCCAGCTGGAACGGATTGTCGAGATTCGACGGTTACAATTTCTACAACTACAAGACGGGCGGCGCGTCGAAGGTGCCGCTGATGCACAACCGCATCATCGACCTTATTGTTGACCAGTGGCAAAACATCTGGATGAGAATGTACGACGGAAGGGTATTCGTGCTGGAAAGGTCCAAAGACCGCATTGTCAACCCATTGGAGAAGGTGACCGGATACGAGAAACTAAAGACAAGCCACACAATGTCAATCACCTCAAATGGCGAGGTGATTGCCATTATGGACGAGGTAGGCATATACAAGATGAAATACACCCAATGGGGATTTGAGAACAGCCTTATCACCACTGGAGACGCCAAGCCAATGGTAGTGGTGGAAGGATACAAGGGCGACCTGTGGGTTGGTACCGACAAGGGACTCAGACGACTTAGCACCAACCAGGAAACACTGGGCAAGAACTCCATTATGGAAAACGAGAACATCACTTCGATGTATTCCAACGGTTACAACGTGTATGTGGGAACAAAGTCGGGAAAAATCCTCGAATGTGCCTACGGACAGGAACCCAAGCTCATCTCCGACCTGGGCAAGAACATCAACTCCATCTTCCGCGACAGCTACGGCACCATCTGGGTGGCAACAGGCGAGCAGGGCATCACCAGGATAGACTCCAAGACGGGCGACACGAAAACCTTCACACAGGTGGTGCTTGTGCCCGAATATGACGTCACTGGAGTGAGGGTGTCAGAGGTGAACGGAACGGTGTGGCTGGCAATGAGCCACGGCGGATTCGGATATTACAACAGGACAACCGACGAGGTGGAGTATTTCCACAACAATCCCTACAACCCATGGGACCTGTCCAACACCGTGGCTGCCTTCCTTGCCCTGCCCGAGGGCGTGGTGTGGGAATCGACAAGCCGCAAGGGGCTGGAGAAACTCGAAATCCTGAAGAAGACCATCGACAGGCACAAACTCTTCGACGACAGTGCCATAGAGAACAATGAGAACGAGACAAGAGCCTTGTTCTATGACCCGCAGTTCAAGGTCATATTCATGGGCAACAAAAAAGGTTCGCTCATCATAACCGACGGCACCAACAAAACCGTCATCAGGGGCGAGGACCACGGCACTCCTTTCGGCAGAATATACTGCATCAACAAAGACCGCGACGGCAACTACTGGGTGTCGAGTAAGGGCTACGGTCTGTTTAAACTCACCCCGAGGGCAAAGAGCGGAGGCTATGCCCAACTGACCGCCGGAGGATTCGACATCGTCAACTACAGGTATAACCCCGACAACAAATACAGTATCAGCTCCGACCTCGTGTATAAAACCATACAGGACAAATACGGAAACATCTGGATAGCCACATACGGCGGCGGAGTGAACATTCTGAGAGGCTCAGACAAGGGAAAGCCTATTTTCATCAACAAGAACAACGCCATGAGCCACTATCCCCACAATGCCTACTTGAAGGCAAGGACGGTAACCTTGGACAAGCACGGAAAGGTATGGGTGGGCACCACCGACGGCCTTCTCGTGATGTCATACTTCCAAAACAAAGTGAAAATCGAAACACTCAAGGACAACGAGAACGATAAACTGAACATGCAGAGCAAGGACGTGGTGTGCATTGCCTGCGCCCACAACGGACAGATGTGGATAGGAACAAACGGCGGCGGACTGTCGAGATGCGAAAACTATGAAGACGGAACGTATGAGTTCGTCACATTCGGAAGCCAGGACGGGCTGCCCTCCGAGGAAATCAAGAGCATCACCTTCGACGACAGGGGCAACGTGTGGTTTGCCACCGACCATATCCTATGCTCGTTTGACGTTAGAAAACAATTTTTCACCACCTTCACCATGCTCGACGGCGTGGATGACACGATATGCTCTGAGGACGCTGCACTCGCACTTCCCAACGGCAAGATACTCTTCGGAACCCTCAACGGCTACTACATTGTTGACCGCGCCAAACTGGTCACATCAAGCGGAGCCATGCTTAAGCTGCGCATCACCGACTTCATGATTAACGACGAGGTGATGTCGCCCAGACTGAACGACCTCTACGACTATTACATCCCCGACTCCAAGAAGGTGGAACTGCCCGACAACAGCACAGTGTTCTCAATCCGTTTTGCGGCTCTCAACTACCAGCTCCAGCACCGCATCCACTACCAGTACAAGTTAGAGGGATATGAAGAGGACTGGCAAAACGCCGACAAGACCCGGACAGTGAGCTACAGCGACCTGCCTGCGGGCACATACGAGTTCAAGGTGAAGGCATTCCTCTTGGAATCTCCCGACAAATATGACATGAAATCTATCACAATCGTCGTGCCCCGCCACTTCCTCCTCTCCGAGAATGCCCTGTGGATATACCTCGTACTGGTTGCCATTATTGTCATCACCTTATTATATTATAAAGAGGAAAAGGCAAAGAAGGCCAAGAGAGAGGAAGACCAACTAACAGACACGGAGCCTCAGGACAACGTACAACCAGAACCGGAAATCATCGAAGAGGCCGAAATTATTGACGACGGACAATAAATATGCAAAAAAACAGGCAAAAGCTTGTGACATTCAAAAATTATTAGTACCTTTGCAGCGACAAAAGGTTAAAACATATAGGTCGTACCGGTTAGATCGGGATACTCATCAAAAAAAATACCGAAAACTGGGAACGTTTCATTTGTCAATGGCGGGCCACATCCTTAGCGGGAAGCAGCAATGCCGGTGGATTACAACGACGGTGAGCACCCAAATCTTATGCAAATA
>JBJEAV010000338.1:3521-8425 GCA_051869395.1 Prevotella sp. | reverse complement strand
AAAAAAATAAGTGTAGATTAAACCTTTAATTAATATAATCGTCCAAATGTCAGACAACGATATTTTGGACGATTAATTTTTTTATATTTATGAAGAAAGCATTGATGACATTGGTCCTTGTGGCATTCGCCTTGATGACGCAGGCACAAAGGACAATCACGGGAAAGGTGATTGAAGCCGACACAGGCGAGCCACTTCCCTCAACAACAGTGAAACTGATGAAACGTGACAGTACACTCGTCAAAGGTGTGCTCACCAACATCGACGGTAATTTCAGCGTCTCAGCTCCTGCCGACGGAAAGTATATCCTGCGCCTGTCATGCGTGGGATATAAAAACTACGTGAAGGACATCACCGTGAGCGGCAAGAACGTGTCACTTGGAAAATTGTCGATGAAGACCGATGCCATCATGCTCGAAGGTGCCACAGTGACTGCCAATGCCGCCAAGGTGACATTGAAGGAAGACACCTTCGTATATAACGCTGCCGCATACCGTGTGCCAGAAGGCTCGGTGGTGGAAGAGTTGGTGAAGCGCCTGCCTGGTGCTCAGGTGGATGACGACGGCAAGATTACCATCAACGGCAAGGAGGTTAAGAAGATACTCGTTGACGGTAAGGAGTTTATGACCGGCGACACCAAGACTGCCATGAAGAACCTGCCCACATCTGTTATCGAGAAGGTGAAGGCATACGACGAGAAGAGTGACCTGGCGAGAGTGTCGGGAATAGACGACGGAGAGGAGCAGACTGTGCTCGACTTCGGTATCAAGAGAGGTATGAACAAGGGTATGTTCTCCAACATAGATGCAGGAGTGGGAACTGAAGACCGATATTCCGCACGCGCCATGGGAGCAGTCTTTAACGACAAATTGCGTGTGATGAGCTTCTTAAATGCCAACAACACCAATGACATGGGATTCCCCGGCGGCGGTGGCGGCGGACGCTTCGGCGGTGCACGCAACGGTCTGAATGCCGCGAAGATGGTGGGACTGAACATGAACTATGAGATAAAGGACAAGTTCAAGTTGAACGGAAACCTCCGCTGGAACCACAGGGACGGCGACGTGGCATCGCGCAGTTCGTCGGAGAACTTCGTCAGCCAGAAGAGTTCTTTCTCCAACTCATTGAGCAACAGCTATACACGCAGTGACTCATGGAATGCCAATATGCGTATAGAGTGGATGCCCGACACTATGACCAACATCCTCTTCCGTCCTAATTTCTCATATTCAAAGAACGACGGATTGTCAATGTCTGAGTCGGGAACATTCGGCGATGACCCCTATCTTTATACTGATGATCCCCTGTCAGATGAAGGTCTTAAGGCTTTGGAAGCAGCCGATTCAGTGATGGTTAACCATAGTCTGAGAAACGGCATCACATATTCCGACTCGAAGAATTTCGGTGGTATGCTCCAGTTTAACAGGAAGTTAAGTAATACAGGCAGAAACCTTACCGTACAACTCAATGCCAATTATAAGGACTCGCAGAGCAAGAGCCTGTCGCTGAACAATGTGCATCTGTATCAGGTGATGAATGCCTTGGGACAGGACTCAACATACCAGACAAACCGCTGGAACCTGACTCCCTCGAAGACCTACAGCTATTCGGCAAAGTTTACATATAGCGAACCGATAATGAAAGCCACATTCCTGCAGTTCAGCTATCAGTTCAGTTATAACCGCACCAAGAGCGACCGCTCGACATACGACTTCAGTAATCTCGGCGAGGACTTCTTCGGAGGGCTTGTTCCCGGATACCGCAGTTGGGATGCCTATCTCAACGCACTCGGACGTCTTGGCAATCCGTTTGAGAGCTATCTGGACAAAGACCTCAGCAAATACTCTGAATATAAGAACTATATCCACGACATCGACGTGATGCTGCGAGTGATACGCAAGGCATATAACTTCAACGTGGGAGTGAAGGTGCAGCCACAGCAGACCAACTTCATTCAGGACTATCAGGGAGTGTATGTAGATACAGTGCGCCACGTCACCAATATCACTCCTACCGCCGACTTCCGTTGGAAGATTTCCAAGGTGAGCCAGTTGCGCTTCAACTACCGCGGAACAACTTCGCAGCCCTCGATGACCGACCTTCTCGACATCACCGACGACAGCAACCCGCTGAACATCAGCAAGGGTAACCCAGGACTGAAACCGTCGTTCACCAACTCACTGCGTCTCTTCTACAACAACTATATGCAGAAATACCAGCAGGCAGTGATGGTTCACCTGTCATACCAGAACACAAGAAATTCAATCAGTTCGATGGTGACATACGACCCCGTGACCGGTGGACGCACCACAAGACCTGAAAACATCAACGGCAACTGGAACACATCGGCAGGATTCATGTTCAACACAGCCCTCGACACCCTCGGACGCTTCTATGTCAACACGTTCACCGACTTCAACTACAGTCACCGTGTGAGCTACCTCAACCTTGACAATAAGGAAGTTGCAGACAGAAATACCGTGAACACCACCGGAGTGAAGGAGACATTGACAGCCGGACTGCGCAACAGTTGGTTGGAGTTTGAGCTTACCGGTACGCTCAACTTCCAGCACACCCGCAATGAGTTGCAGCCGCAGAGCAATATGGACACATGGGACTTCTCATACGGTTCGAACATCAACGTGACATTACCATGGGGCATGACCCTCGCCACCAATCTCGGCATGAACAGCAGGCGCGGATATAGCGACGCGTCGATGAACACCAACGAGTTTGTATGGAATGCCCAGCTATCCCAGAGCTTCCTCAAGGGAAAGCCCCTGACGGTCAGTCTGCAGTGGTATGACATCCTGCAGCAACAGAGCACCATCAGCCGCACCATCTCGGCAATGATGCGCAGTGATACGGAATATAACAGCATCAACAGCTATGGCATGTTGAAAGTGACATATAGATTCAATGCCTTCGGAGGCAAGGCTGCCCGTAATGAGATGCGAGGTCCCGGTGGACCCGGTGGTCCTGGCGGTGACAGGGGACCAGGTGCCCAAGGAGGCAATCGCGGTAACCGTATGCCGATGGGCGGCGGTTTCGGACGCCCGTTTTAAGTACTGAATACAATGGCAATTCTGCTGCAAAGATAAATTTTTTACGTTCCTACTAATAAAAATCGGAAAAATATTTGGTAGAATGTAATAAATTCCATATCTTTGCAGCGGTTTTTTTATAGGAGATTAAAGTATGAAAAAGAAAATTCAGTTTAGTCTCGTTTATCGAGATATGTGGCAGTCCTCGGGCAAGTTCCAGCCCCGCAAGGACCAATTGGAGCGCATAGCCCCCGTGATTGTAGAGATGGGATGTTTTGCGCGAGTAGAAACCAACGGCGGTGCGTTTGAACAAGTGAACCTGCTTGCCGGCGAGAACCCCAATGATGCCGTTCGCGCCTTCTGCAAGCCTTTCAACGAGGCAGGCATAAAGACCCACATGCTCGACCGCGGTCTGAATGCGCTCAGGATGTACCCGGTGCCCGACGACGTGCGCCAGCTTATGTATAAGGTAAAGCATGCACAGGGTGTTGACATCCCCCGTATCTTCTGCGGCCTGAACGATGTGAGAAACATCATCCCCAGTATCAAGTGGGCAGCCGAGGCGGGTATGACTCCGCAGGCGACACTATGTATCACCTCGTCGCCTATTCACACCGTAGATTATTACAGTGCCATTGCCGACAAGCTCATTGAGGCAGGTGCCCCCGAGATTTGCCTAAAGGACATGGCGGGTATAGGACAGCCGGCTATGCTCGGTGCGCTGACCAAGAAGATTAAGGAAAACCATCCCGACGTCATCATACAGTATCACGGACATTCAGGTCCCGGACTCTCCATGGCATCCATACTTGAGGTATGCAACAACGGAGCCGACATTATCGACACTGCCATCGAGCCTCTTAGCTGGGGTAAGGTGCATCCCGATATCATATCAGTGCAGAGCATGCTGAAGAACGAGGGTTTCGACGTACCCGAAATAAACATGAACGCATATATGCACGCCCGTTCGCTCACACAGGAGTTCATCGACGAGTGGCTCGGCTACTTCATCAATCCTGCCAACAAGCACATGTCGTCGCTGCTTCTCGGCTGCGGTCTGCCTGGCGGTATGATGGGTTCGATGATGTCCGACCTCGGTGGCATACACAGTATTATCAACAAGTTGCGCAAGGGCAAGGGACTATCCGAACTTTCAATCGACGATATGCTCGTCAAGCTGTTTGACGAGGTGGCATACGTTTGGCCACGCGTGGGTTATCCACCACTTGTAACTCCTTTCTCTCAGTATGTCAAGAACATAGCCCTCATGAACCTACTCACCATCGAGCAGGGCAAGGGACGCTTTGTGATGATGGACGACTCGATGTGGGGAATGATTCTCGGAAAGAGCGGAAACGTGCCGGGAGAGATTGACCCCGAACTCATCGAACTGGCAAAGAAGCAGAAGCGCGAGTTCACCAATGACGACCCGCATACCCTTATCCCCAACGCCCTCGACGGATTCCGTAAGGAAATGGCAGACAACGGATGGGAGTGTGGCAAGGATGACGAGGAACTCTTTGAGCTTGCCATGCACCCCGAGCAGTATCGCAACTACAAGAACGGACAGGCCAAGAAGAACTTCCTTGCCGACCTGCAGAAGGCGAAGGACGCAAAGCTCGGTGCACAGCTCACTCCCGAACAACTTGCCGCCTTCAAGCATGCCAAGGCAGACGCCGTTATCGCTCCCGAGGCAGGTCATCTCTACTGGCAGTTCACAGGTGACGGTGAGTGCTCTCGCACTCTCGAACCGTTCATCGGCAAGGAATACAAGGAAGGCGATGTCTTCTGTCATATCCAGACCAAGTGGGGCGAGATTATCCCCGTGCCCGCAGCCCTCGGAGGCAAGGTCGTGGAGAT
>JBJEAV010000338.1:0-3421 GCA_051869395.1 Prevotella sp. | reverse complement strand
GAGGATAACAAGTTGCGACGCTTGCTGATAAGGCACAGTCGCGACGTGGCAGACAAGGCCCTGAGGATAGTGGATGCACATCCGGAGCTCCACCTCGACAGACAGTTTGTCGAGGATGGGGCTTTGTTGCATGACATAGGCATATTCCTGACTGATGCCCCGGGAATACACTGCCATGGCAAACGTCCTTATATCGAGCACGGCAGGGCGGGGGGAGAACTGCTGCGTAATGAGGGATATGAGGCATTGGCACGGGTGTGCGAAAGGCATACAGGAACTGGACTTCCGGGCTATGAGCCGGAGACCATGGAAGAACAAGTAATTTGTTATGCCGACAAGTTCTTCTCGAAATCCCATCCCGAAAGAGAGAGGACAGTGGAGCAAACAGCCCATAGTCTGAGGAAATTTGGCGAGGAAGGAGTGGAAAAATTCATGAAATGGGCAAAAATGTTCGAGAATGAGTGTTAAAAAACTGAAAGCATAACGATATTCGCCGAATTATCAGTAATTTTGCAGCCGTGAAGAAAATAACGTTCATATTACTGATGCTGTTCGCCTTCATTTTTGTGTGGGCGTCCATTGAATCCTTGTCTTTCCCACAAGACAAGAAAGGGCAAGTCGTTTCTGCACTTGCGGAGGACTCGGTGCCCATGGACACCATAATGGAAAAAGGTGGAGTAGCCAAGGCGGAACAGAAAAGAAACAAGCCTTTGGAGCCGGACACCACTCAGATGGATTCCCTACAGCTCGCCATATACAAATACAACAAGGCAATTGACGACTCAATAGCCCTTGACAGTATCAACCGCCGAAAGAAAAACGGCATCGACGCCCCCGTGCAATATGTCGCCAACGACTCGCTCATATACGAAGGTGGTTCGGGTATGGCATATCTCTATGGAGAGTCGAATGTGAAATACGAGGATATGGATCTCAAGAGCGAGGAGATTTACATGTGTCTCGACAGCAGCCTTGTATATGCCCGTGGCGGCAAGGATTCCACAGGTGTGGAATTCGGAACTCCCGTCTTTGTCATGGGCAAGGACACATACGAGACTGATTCCATGGCATTTAACTTCAAGACGAAGAAAGGTCTCATCAGCAATGTATATACTGAGCAGGAAGACGGATTTCTGACCAGCGAACTGTCCAAGCGCAACAAGAACGGTGAACTTTTTCTGCAACACGGTCGCTACACCACCTGCGATGACCCTCATCCCGACTTCTACATAGCCATGTCGAGAGCCAAGGTCACACCTGGCAAGAAGGTGGTTACGGGTCCGGCTTATCTCGTTGTGGCAGACGTTCCCCTACCCTTTGCCATCCCCTACGCATTCTTCCCCTTCAGCAAGAGCTATTCGAGCGGACTGATAATGCCGACCTATGGCGATGAGACCGAGCGCGGATTCTATCTGCGTGACGGAGGATACTACTTTGCCATCAGTGACAAAATGGACCTTAAGGTATTGGGAGAGATATATACCAAGGGTTCGTGGGGACTGTCGGCAGCCAGCAACTATAAGAAGAGGTATAAATACAGCGGCTCGTTCTTCGCAAGCTATCAGAACACCATCAACGGCGAGAAGAACATGCCCGACTATGCCAAGCAGACGAGTTTCAAGATACAGTGGAGCCACCGTCAGGATGCCAAGGCGAATCCCTTCCGCACACTGTCGGCAAGCGTGAACTTCGCCACCAGCAGTTATGAGCGCAACAACCTCAGCTCGATGTACAATCCGCAGAGCTACTCGCAGACCACACGTACATCTTCTGTCTCAATGAGCAACACGTTCTCGAGCATAGGCATGACGCTGAGTACAACAATGAACCTCAGCCAAAACATGCGCGACTCAACCATCTCGATGACCCTACCCGACCTCAACATCTCCATCAGCCGCTTCTATCCGTTCAAGCGCAAGAAGATGGCGGGAAAGGAGCGTTGGTATGAGAAGATTTCAATGAGCTATACGGGTCAGCTATCCAATTCAATAACTACCAAAGAGGACAAGTTGCTACATTCAAGCCTGAGCCGCGACTGGCGCAACGGTATGCAGCACAGTATTCCTGTCAGTGGTAACTTCACCCTGTTCAACTATCTGAATATCAACCCGTCTATCAACTTCACCGACCGTATGTACCTGAACAAGATCAACCGTTCTTGGGATGATGTGGCGCAGAAGGAGGTGACGGATACTATCAACGGATTCTATAACATCTACAACTGGAGCATGAGTGTGAGCGCATCCACCAAGCTCTATATCTTCTATACCCCATGGAGAAAACTCTTCGGCGACAAGATCAAGACCATCCGCCACGTCTTCACTCCACAGGTGAGCTTCAACTATGCTCCCGACTTCAGCAGCAGTCGTTATGGATATTACGAGACCTACCAGAAGACCGATGCCAACGGCAACGTGTCGCTTGTGCAGTATTCTCCTTATTCCAACGGCTTGTATGGAGTGCCTGGAAAGGGAAAGACGGGAAGCATCTCGGTGGACATTTCCAATAATATCGAGATGAAGATAAAGTCGGACGCCGACTCCACGGGCGAGAAGAAGATCAGCCTCATAGACGAATTAGGAGCATCAATGTCATATAACTTTGCCACTGACATCCGACCGCTCAGTGACCTGAATATGCGTCTAAGACTCAAGCTCACAAAGAGTTACACATTGAACCTCAATGCGGTGTTTGCGTCATACGCATACGAGCTTGACGAGGATGGCAAGCCATTCCTTTCCAACACCAAGACACTGTGGGGTATGGGAAAGTTCGGACGATTCCAGGGTATGTCGCAGAACATCTCCTACACTATCGACAACAACAAGGTGACCAATTTGTTCAAATGGTTGCGGGGAGAGAAAGTTGAAAAGAAGGACGACAAGAACAAGCGCAACGACCTTGACGACGAGGACGAGGAGGACGAGTTCAACCGCGAGACCAATGAGGACGATGACCTTCAGAAAGGCCAACACGGTGCGCGCAAGGAGAATGCCGGAAAGGCTGAGACAGACGGCGACGGATACATGAAGTTCAGTATGCCGTGGTCGCTCAGCTTCGGATATGGTATCTCGATGCGCGAGAACACCGGCGGCAACTTCAACTACGACAAGATGCGCTATCCTTATAAGTTTACACAGACGCTCAACTGTAGCGGAAACATACGACTGTCTGACGGATGGAACATCAGTTTCTCCTCAGGTTATGACTTTGAGAACAAGAAAATCTCAATGACCACGGCATCCCTTGGGCGTGACCTCCACTGCTTCAACATGTCGTGCCAACTGGTGCTTGCTCCTTACACGAGCTACAACTTCTCCTTCCGCTGCAATGCCGCCACACTTACTGACGCTCTCAAATACGACAAGCGCAGCAGCTATAGCAATGCGGTGCAGTGGTATTAGGAATGAGGAAAGCCCTG
>JBJEAV010000337.1:20311-35500 GCA_051869395.1 Prevotella sp. | reverse complement strand
TCAGGGCTACCATCCGGGAGAAATCCTCAGGGTATCCTCCGGGAGATATGAGGTAATTATTTGATATTATAATTTTAGAATTTAGATACAATGGGAAGAGCATTTGAATACCGTAAAGCTGCAAAGCTTAAGAGATGGGGCCACATGGCCAAGACATTCACCCGCCTGGGCAAGCAGATTGCCATCGCTGTAAAGCAGGGCGGTCCGGAACCAGAGAACAACCCGTCACTGCGTTCAATCATCGCAGTGTGCAAGCGCGAGAACATGCCGAAGGACAACATCGAGCGTGCCATCAAGAACGCTATGGGTAAGGACCAAAGCGAATACAAGAGCGTGACCTATGAGGGATATGGACCTCACGGAGTTGCAGTGTTCGTTGACACACTCACCGACAACACCACACGTACCGTGGCAGACGTGCGCAGCGTCTTCAACAAGTTCAGCGGAAACATGGGAACTACCGGTTCGCTGTCGTTCCTCTTCGACCACAAGTGCGTGTTCACCTTCAAGAAGAAGCCCGACACCGACATGGACGACTTCATCCTCGAGATGATTGACTTCGGAGTGGAGGAGGAGTACGACGAGGAGTACGACGAGGACAAGGACGAGACTACAATCACCATCTACGGTGAGCCTACCAGCTACAACGAGATCCAGAAGAAACTCGAGGCTGACGGCTATGAGGATGTCGGTGGAGAGTTCACCTATATCCCCAACGACCTCAAGGACGTGGATGACGAGGCTCGCGCCACCATCAACAAGATGGTAGAGAAACTCGAAGAGTTCGACGACGTTCAGACTGTTTATACAAACATGAAACCGGCTGAGGATTAATTCAAAAGCCCAGAAAGGGCGACATAGTTTGGTCGCGTAGCCAAAGCCCTTAAAGGGCGACATAACATAGGATAGGGCATAAGCCCTATCATTTCTGCCATCTACCTCCCCCCCTCCCTCCCGCCGATGGCGGGAGGGAGGGGGAGAAAAGAAAAATGCATCATACACAGGGCTGACACCCTGTGCAAATCTATGTCGCCCTTACAGGGCTGCTGCGCCTTTAACTCCCTTTAACTCCCTTTAGCTTCCCTTTAACTCCCCTTTAACTCCTTAACTACATATAATCCTTCGGCCTGATGGTCGTGTCGAAATACACCTTCTTGGTCTTTCCGGAACAATACACATAGCGGAAATTATATCCCGCATCCTTGTATGACTTCATGTTGGTGGTGTTCTTCAGTTCATCCGTGAGAGTCTTCCGCAGGTTTAGCTTCTGGAAGATGACCGACGTGTCAGCCACACCTTCGAGATGATACCAATAGGCGAGGGTATGGGAATTCCTGCTGAATGTCATACTGTCAATCACGATGTTCTCGTCAATATGTGCGGGGCACTTTTTCCTTGTAAACTCAGCCGCCTCTTTGGCACATTTCTCCTCTAAGGATTCCTGGCAGGACATGAGAGCCAAGGCCAGCATTGAGGTGATAATCCATGCTTTCTTCATTGTCGTTTTCTCCTGTTATTATTCAAAATCTGGCTGCAAAGTTACAAAAAATTGTTCTAAATCAATCATTTTCCTAAAATAATTGATAAAATCAACGATTTTTCTTGAAAAACATTTGCTAATCTCAGTCTTTTTGTGTATTTTTGCACCTTAAAATTGAGATATATCAATGGATAAGATAAGAAATTTCTGCATTATTGCACACATAGACCATGGCAAGTCAACCCTTGCCGACAGGCTACTGGAATATACAAACACCATTCAGGTGACCGAAGGACAGATGCTCGATGATATGGATCTCGAGCGTGAAAGAGGAATAACCATCAAGAGTCACGCCATTCAGATGGAATACACTCGCAACGGCGAGAAATACATACTCAACCTCATAGACACGCCGGGGCACGTGGATTTTTCATACGAGGTGTCGCGAAGCATTGCCGCCTGTGAGGGCGCACTGCTCATAGTGGATGCCACACAGGGAGTTCAGGCACAGACAATATCTAACCTCTATATGGCTATCGACCATAATCTGGAAATCATACCCGTCATCAACAAAATAGACATGCCAAGCGCAATGCCCGACGAGGTGGAGGATGAGATTGTGGACCTCATAGGTTGCGACCCCGAGGACATCATACGGGCCAGCGGAAAGACTGGCGAGGGCGTGGAGGACATACTCAACGCCGTGGTGGACAGGATTCCACATCCCGAGGGTAATGCCGACGCACCGCTGCAGGCTCTCATCTTCGACTCGGTGTTTAACTCATTCAGAGGTATCATCGCATACTTCAAGATTGAGAACGGCACGATTCGTCAGGGAGACAAGGTGAAGTTCTTCAACACCGGAATGGAATACACGGCAGATGAAATCGGTGTGCTCAAGATGGACATGATACCGCGAAAACAGCTTTCCACGGGTGACGTGGGATATATAATAAGCGGTATAAAGGACTCCAAGGAGGTGAAGGTGGGAGACACTATCACTCATGTGGCACGCCCCTGCGACAAGGCCATCGAGGGATTCCAGGAGGTGAAACCGATGGTGTTCGCCGGTGTTTATCCAATCGACCCGTCGGAATACGAGAACTTGAGAGCATCGCTTGAGAAACTGCAACTCAACGACGCCTCGCTCACGTTCCAGCCCGAGTCGTCGATAGCATTGGGATTCGGATTCCGTTGCGGTTTCCTCGGACTGCTCCACATGGAGATAGTGCAGGAGAGACTCGACCGTGAGTTCAACATGGATGTCATCACCACCGTGCCCAACGTGTCGTACATGTGCTACGACAAGCAGGGTGGGGAGAAGGAAGTGCACAACCCCTCGGGACTGCCCGACCAGACGATGATCGACCATATCGAGGAACCGTATATCAGGGCAACCATCATCACCGCAGCCGACTTCATAGGTCCCATAATGACCCTGTGTCTCGACAAGCGCGGAGAACTGATAGACCAGCAGTATGTGAGCGGTAACCGCGTGGAACTCCACTTCATGCTGCCGTTGGGCGAGATAGTCATCGACTTCTATGACAAGCTGAAGAGCATATCCAAGGGCTATGCCTCGTTTGACTACCATGTTGATAGCTTCCGCCCGTCGAAACTGGCAAAGCTCGACATACTGCTCAACGGAGAGCCTGTGGATGCACTCTCGACACTGACCCATCAGGACAATGCGGTCACATTCGGAAGGCGCATGTGCGAAAAGTTGAAGGAGCTTATCCCGCGCCAGCAGTTTGACATTGCCATCCAGGCAGCCATCGGCGCGAAGATAATCGCCAGGGAGACCATCAAGTGTGTACGCAAGGACGTGACTGCGAAATGCTACGGCGGAGATGTCAGCCGCAAGCGCAAACTACTTGAGAAGCAGAAGAAGGGAAAGAAGAGAATGAAGCAGATAGGCAATGTGGAAGTGCCGCAGAAGGCGTTCCTTGCCGTGCTGAAATTGGATTAATCATTTAAATTGGCTAAATATTATTACTATGGCAACACTTGGCATAACAAAACGTGACGTTGCGAGAGAGTTGGCACGTCGCTACAGTACAATGTCCCACGAGGAGCTTGACATGCTCGAGAACATCCTCGTACCCATGAAGTTCCCCAAGGGCGAAACGGTCCTTGCGGAGGGGGAGGTATGTACCAACTTCTATTGGATTGTCAAAGGATTGTTCCGCCAGTTCTATTACAAGAACGGCAAGGAGGTGACGGAGCACATGGCCACGGAAAACAATATAGTGATGTGCATTGAGAGCCTGTTCTTGGAGCAGCCCTCCAGCCTCCAGATTGTGGCTCTGGAAAACACTATCGCGTTTGCACTGCCCAAGGCTGCCCTTGAGCAGGTTGCAATGCGCAGTGTCAACATCCAGATACTATATAGAAAGATACTTGAGGAGTCGCTCATACAGAGCCAGATAAAGGCTGACATGCTGAGATTCGCGTCCGCACAGGACCGCTATTCACAACTGGTGAAGACCCAGTCGCAGCTTGTGCTGCGCGCACCGCTTGTGTATATCGCAAGCCTGTTGCAGATGACTCCCGAGACTCTCTCACGCGTGCGCACGGCATCGCTGCAATCCTAAATGGCGGAGAAACGCTCGATGAGCTTCTTACGGTACATGCGTCCTATCTTGATATAGTTTACCCTTTCGAAGGGGGGATAGAACACACATGTGTTTTGGACAACCTCAACCAGATAGTCGATATTTATTATATATTTTTGGCTAACTTGTATAAAGCGCGAGTCAATATCGAGAATACTCTCACAGTTGGCGTTGCGCTTTAGTTGTATTGGCTCCCTGTTGCCTGCAACGACTGCCTCCCAAACACGCTCCTTGTGGTTATGCTGGAAGGCGCAGATGTCTTGTGTATGCACAAGCCTGAAGTCGGCGGAGTTGGTGTAGAGAATCATCTTGTTCTTCTTGTGGATTGAGTTCACGGTGAAATGCAACGGGGATTCGCCCGAGTCATTCTCCTTTTTATGGAATATCCTGTTGAGCACGCTTTTCAGTTCACGGTCGTCAACTGGTTTCAGCAGGAAGTCGAAGGCGTTAAGGCGGAATGAAGGCAGCATATATCCCTGGTGTCCCGTGTACATCACCACCTGGCACCATCCCCTGACCGTGCGGTCGAGCTGCGACAGGAACTCGAGTCCCGACATGTCGGGCAGTTCGACATCCAGGAATATTATTTCGGGGTTTACTTCGGCTGACAGGTGGATGCCGCTGCTGCATGTTGTGGCATTGCCGCACAGTTCCACCTGGGGATACAAGGACAGTTTCTTTTCAAGCGTCTTGATTGACGACTTGTCGTCGTCGATGATAATGGTTCTCATGTTTCCTATTTATAATTTGTGAATGATATGTTCTTCGGGATGGTGAGTGTGGCACGGCATCCTGAGACTGTGCCGTCGGATGTAGTGACATTACTGATACTGAAATGCATCTTCGACTTGTTGGTACTGTTTATGTATGCCACCGTCTGGCGGACAACATTCAGTCCGGTGGCTGTTGAATTGACTGACTGCTTGGTGCAGTCGAAGCCCTTGCCGTTGTCCTCAACGCTTACCTTGTAGCTGTCGCTGTCTTCTTCTGCCCTTATGTTAAGCCGTTTTTCCTTCTCAATGGCACGCAGACCGTGTTTTATGGCGTTTTCCACAAGTATCTGTATAAGCATTGGGGGCAGTTTCACTTCTTCCGTGTCACACTTGATGTCCTTGGTGTATTTCACCTGCTCGCCCATGAGTTTCTCTTCAATGGCAAGGTATCTGTCAACGAAATCCAGCTCTTTCTTCAATGATATTGACGATTCGCCGAGCAGTTCAAGGTTGCTGCGAATCAGGTTGGACAGTTCTATAAGGGTGTTGTCGTTTCCGGGAGTGTCATGCCCTATCTGGTGGTTGAGCACGTTGAAGATGAAATGAGGCGACACTCTCTGCCTGATGTTTTCCTGGCGCAGGCTGATCACCTTGAGCTGAAGTTGCAGCCTCTTTTTCTTGATATACATGAACTTGTATGCCGATGCCAGAACAACGGTGACCATAAGGAGTATGATGATCACAATGGTGACACGGGCAGCTGTCACTTCCTCGTTCTTCTTGCTGATGGCCATCTCGTGGTGAAGCTTGAGAGTGTCGGCGGTGAATCTCATCATTATCTCTGCCGAGCGCATGTTCATCTTGTTGTGGGCCATGGAGTCCTCCTCGGCCTGGGTCTGTTCGGTTAGCGCAAGGGCAGTCTTGAAGTCGCCGGTGAGACTGTAGTATTGCTTCATGTATCTTGCCCTGATGCCTTTGAGGCTTTGCTCGACGGGGTAGGTGAAATGCTCGCCGGCGATGATTTCCCTTACTTTTGCCAACTGGCCCTTGCGGATGGCTATACCGATTTTTATAGTACCTATATAATATATGCAGGACTCGATATTCAACTTACGGTAGTAAGGTTCGGTCTCGTCAACAAGTATTGCGGCACTGTCGGCGTTGCCGAGGTTCAGATAAACGTCGGCAAGGTTGATCTTGCACAGGTTCATGTCGCTGGTGTTCTCTTGTCCGCTCGTCTCGATATGCCTTTTCATCCTCAGAAACATGTTCTTGGCGGCATCATAGTTCCTGGAATAATAGAAAAGGTTGCCGTAGTTGTTGAGGAAATACACCTGCATGTTGTACTTCATCATGCTGAAGCGGGCGTCGGCATACTCATAGTATTTCTGGGCGGCGGAGTAGTCCTGCAGTTGGGTGTATATCCTGCCGAGTCCCATGTATATGCTGGCTATCGACCTTTCGGGCAGGTTGAGAGAGTCTGCCACATAGAGGGCACGCCTGTACCAATGGGCGGCGTTGGGAAGGTCGTCTTTGAACACGTATGCGTCGCCGAGGTTGGCGGCCAGGTTGGGGGCGTTGTAGTTGATGTCGCTGTTCATGGCTTTGGCGTAAGCCTTGGAGAAAAGGAGTATTGCCGAGTCGGTATTCTGTCTCAGAATATGGTAATATGAGGCCTTCAGGGCATATCCGCGGCTTTCGATGCCGAAAAGCCGCGGGCATTTCTCCTCCTTGGTGTTTGCCCATCTGAGGATGCGGTCGGCATAGTAGAGCATCGAGTCGGCGGGGTCCGCCACGGTGTATCTCATGCCTTTCGTGGCGTATATCTCATAATAGTCCATGCTATCATTCGACTGGGCCATCAGGCTGTCGCACTTTTCAAGGAAATGGGGGTTTGCATAGCCTATAGAGTCAGAGAGCATGATGAGTTTGGCGTGCTGTTCCTTGCTCCTGGTGTTTTCCCCGGAGTTGTCACCGCACGCTGCAAGCAACAGGCATGACGCTATTGCCGCGGTTTTTAGAAGATAACTATATTTTTCCACTTTCGGTACTGTTTTTGGTGATAAATCATTATTTTTAGTGCAAAAGTAATTGTTTTTTTGCTAAAAACAAAACTTTTTGATTATTTTATTCCAATTTTCTTGTGTAAATGGAAAAATTGACGTAATTTTGCACGCGATTACAACATTTAGATACTAATTTTATGTGTGGAATTGTAGGTTACATTGGAAACAAGGATGCCTTCCCTATTCTTATCAAAGGTCTTAGGAGGCTCGAGTACAGAGGATATGACAGTGCTGGCGTTGCGTTGGTCAACGCCGACGGTAATCTCAACGTTTATAAGACGAAAGGAAAGGTGGATAACCTGGTGGATTTTTGCAGTGACAAGAACGTGAGCGGTACGGTAGGCATTGCGCATACCAGATGGGCCACGCACGGAGAACCTTCGTCGCTCAATGCACATCCGCACTACTCAATGTCAAGGAACCTTGCCATTATACACAACGGAATCATTGAAAACTATGCGGAACTCAAGGGAAAACTATCTCTAAAGGGTGTGAAATTTGTAAGCGACACTGATACCGAAGTCCTGGTGCAGCTCATCGAGTATATACGTGAACAGAAGAACACTGACCTGCTCACTGCAGTGCAGCTCGCCCTGCACGAGGTAATCGGTGCATATGCTATAGCCATCCTTGACCGCAACGCCCCAAACCAGATTATCGCCGCACGCAAGCAATCACCACTCGTGGTGGGTATCGGCGACGGAGAGTTCTTCATCGGCTCGGATGCCAGTCCAATCATTGAATACACCGACAAGGTGGTATATCTCGAGGACGGTAATATCGCCGTCATCAACAGGGACAGAAAACTGGAGGTGGTGAACATATACAACCGAAAGATCAATCCCGAAATACAGACTGTTGACATCAATCTCGGGCAGATAGAGAAGGGGGGATATCCCCATTTCATGCTCAAGGAAATATTCGAGCAGCCAGATTGCATAACCAACTGTATGCGTGGGCGTGTCAATGTGGATGTTGACAATGTGGTGCTCAGTGCTGTCATCGACTACAAGAAGCAGCTTCTCAATGCCAAGCGATTTGTGATTGTGGCTTGCGGCACGTCGTGGCACGCAGGACTTATAGGAAAGCAGATCATCGAGTCGCTTTGCCGAATTCCTGTGGAAGTGGAATATGCCTCGGAGTTCAGATACAGAAATCCCGTAATAACAAAAGATGATGTGGTGATTGCAATATCCCAGTCGGGTGAAACTGCCGACACGCTCGCTGCGGTGAACCTTGCCAAGAGTCACGGGGCTTTTATATATGGTATATGTAATGCCATCGGTTCGAGCATTCCGCGCGCTACTCATACAGGAAGCTACATACATGTGGGACCGGAAATCGGTGTGGCATCTACCAAGGCATTCACGGGCCAGGTCACTGTGCTCTCGATGCTTGCACTGGCACTGGCAAATGAAAGGGGAACGATTAGCAAGGAAGAATACAAGAATATCGTCAAGGAGCTTTATGAGATTCCGTCGAAGATGAAGGAAGTGCTGAAGCTAAACAATCGCATTGCCGACCTCAGCCGCTCGTTTACATACGCACGTGACTTCCTCTTCCTTGGCAGGGGATACAGTTATCCCGTAGCCCTCGAAGGAGCACTCAAACTGAAGGAAATCAGTTATATACATGCCGAGGGATATCCTGCTGCCGAGATGAAGCACGGACCTATAGCACTGATTGATTCTGACATGCCCGTGGTGGTGATTGCAACCCACAACGCAATGTATGAGAAGGTGCTCTCGAATATCCAGGAAGTAAAGGCACGACAAGGCAAGGTTATAGCAATAGTAACCAAAGGAGACGACACAATTAGCCGAATAGCCGACGAGGTCATTGAGCTGCCGCAGACAATAGAATGTCTCGAACCCCTGCTATCCACAATCCCCCTGCAGATGCTCGCATACCACATAGCTGTATGCAAGGGGAAGAACGTGGACCAACCGAGAAACCTCGCCAAGTCCGTCACCGTAGAATAAAAAACCTACACCCCTACACCCCCCTACACCCCTTACAAAAAGAAAAAAGAAATGGAACAACTTAAACACGAATGTGGAGTGGCGATGATCAGGCTTCTTAAGCCGCTCGACCATTATCAAAAGAAGTATGGCACATGGATGTATGGCGTCAACAAGCTATACCTCATGATGGAAAAACAACACAACAGAGGACAGGAAGGAGCTGGTATTGCCTGCGTGAAACTCGACACTGCTCCTGGTCATGAATATATGTTTCGCGAGAAGGCGGAAGGCTCTAATGCCATCACAGAAATATTCAAGACCGTCCAAAAGGGATTTGCATCCATTCATCCCGACAAACTCAACGATGCCGGGTTTGCAAAACAGAACGTTGACTTCGCCGGAGAACTCTATATGGGACATCTCAGGTATTCAACTACGGGCAAGAGCGGACTGAAGTATGTGCACCCGTTTCTCAGGCGCAATAACTGGAGGGCGAAGAACCTATGTCTCTGCGGAAACTTCAACATGACCAATGTGGATGAGATATTCGACAAGATAACCGCTATGGGACAGTGTCCGCGTATATACAGCGACAGTTATATCATGCTGGAGTGGATGGGACACCGACTGGACCGCGAAGTTGAACGCAACTTCAACGATGCCAAGGACCAGGGACTGCAGGGTACTGACATCACTGATTATATCGACAGCCATGTAAGGATGAGCAATGTACTCAAAACAACTATGCCCGACTTCGACGGAGGTTATGTCATGTGCGGCATCACGGGCAGCGGCGAGATGTTCTCAATGCGTGACCCGTGGGGAATCAGACCGGCATTCTATTATATTAATGATGAGATAGCCGTGTTGGCAAGCGAGCGTCCGGTGCTACAGACAACATTCGACCTGGATTGTGACGATATAAAGGAACTGCAACCCGGACACGCAATGATTGTCAAGCGCAACGGAACTGCTTCGGTAGAGAAGATACTCGAACGTCGCGGTGACTCTGCTTGTTCGTTTGAGAGAATTTATTTCAGCCGCGGTTCCGACCGTGATATCTATCAGGAACGCAAGCGACTGGGCGAACAACTTCTTGAGCCAATACTTAAGGCTGTTGACGGTGACGTGGAGCACACCGTCTTCTCTTTCATCCCAAACACTGCCGAAGTGGCTTACTACGGCATGCTCCAGGGATTTAAGGAATACACAAATGAACTCAAGATAAAAAAGATAGAAAGCTTGGGACGTATGCCTTCACACGAGGAGCTTACTGCCATCATGCACAGCTATGTACGTTCGGAGAAGGCTGCATGGAAAGATATCAAGCTGCGCACTTTCATCACTGAGGGCAACTCAAGAAACGACCTCGCGTCTCACGTTTATGACATAACATACGACGTGCTGGAGCGTGGAGTGGACAACCTCGTAATCATAGACGACAGTATTGTCAGGGGTACGACTCTCAAGGAGAGCATCATCAAGATTCTCGACCGTCTGCATCCGCGCAAGATTGTCATCGTCAGTTCTTCGCCACAAATACGCTATCCGGATTACTATGGTATTGACATGGCGAGACTTGAGGAGTTCATTGCTTTCCGCGCGTGCATAGAATTACTGAAAGAGAGGGGTATGCACCAACTCATTGATGACGTTTATCGTGAATGTCGCGAGGAAATACTCAAACCCAAACAGGAGATGACATGCCGGGTGAAGGAGCTATACAAACCGTTCACAGTGGATGAGCTCAACCGCAAAATGGTGGAAATGCTCAGGCCCTCAGGGGTGACCACGCCTATCGAACTCGTCTTTCAGAGTATTGAGGGACTGCACAAGGCTATCCCTAACCATAATGGCGACTGGTATTTCACAGGCAATTTCCCAACACCCGGCGGAATGAAACTTGTCAACCAGGCATTTATCAACTACTACGAGAAAATTTATCAGTATTCAACAAAGTTCTAAATATATACGAATGAAGAATGTAACGTTAGTCCTTGAAGACGGGACAAAATTCCATGGACAGTCGTTTGGCTACGACCAGCCTGTTGCAGGAGAGGTGGTGTTCAACACGGCAATGATGGGCTATCCTGAGAGTCTTACCGACCCCTCGTACGCAGGGCAGCTGATGACTCTTACCTATCCATTGGTGGGCAACTATGGCGTTCCGCCATTTACGGTGGAGAACAACGGGTTGGCTACATTTATGGAAAGTGACAAAATCTATGCTTCGGCTATTATCGTTGCCGACTACAGTGAGAAGTATTCACACTGGAACGCCGTGGAGAGCCTCGCCGACTGGCTTAAGAGAGAGCATGTCCCTGGCATTACGGGCATTGACACTCGTCAGCTGACTAAGGTGCTGCGCGAGCATGGAGTGATGATGGGCAAGATTATCTTTGACGATGAGCCTGACAATATACCGACTGCTGAATACGAGGGTGTCAACTGGGTTGACTGTGTCAGCTGCAAGGATATTATCCGTTATAATGAGGGTGCAGGAAAGAAGGTTGTCCTCGTGGACTGTGGTGTGAAGAACAACATCATCCGCTGTCTCGTCAACCGTGGAGTGGAGGTTATCCGTGTGACATGGAACTACGACTACACTTCAATGGATTTCGACGGACTTTTCCTCGGCAATGGTCCCGGTGACCCTGATATGTGCGAGGACGCGGTGAATGTCATCCGTAAGCAGATGTCATTGAGTCGCAAGCCTATCTGTGGTATTTGTATGGGTAACCAGTTGCTTGCAAAGGCTGGTGGAGCCACTATATACAAGCTGAAATACGGTCATCGCTCCCACAACCAACCTGTGCGTGAGGTAGGAACAAACCGTTGTTATGTAACGAGTCAGAATCATGGCTATGCCGTGGATGCCAAGACTCTTGGCAGTGATTGGCGCGAATTGTTCGTCAACATGAACGACGGTTCCAATGAAGGTGTCGCCCACAAGGAGAATCCCTGGTTCACCAGCCAGTTCCATCCCGAGGCATGCTCCGGTCCAATTGACACCGAGTTCATGTTCGACCGATTCATAAAAACCCTTCAATAACCATCCCCTACACCCCCTACACCCCTACAAAACCTACACCCCCTACATCATCTCAAAAAAAAGAAAAAAAATGAAAGAAGACAACATAAAGAAAGTCCTGCTCCTTGGTTCGGGAGCATTGAAAATAGGTGAAGCCGGCGAGTTTGACTACTCTGGCTCCCAGGCTTTGAAGGCACTGCGCGAGGAAGGCATCGAGACTGTGCTTATCAACCCCAACATCGCCACCGTGCAAACATCCGAGGGAGTGGCTGACCAGATATACTTCCTCCCCGTACAGCCTTACTTCGTGGAGCGTGTCATCCAGAAGGAACGCCCCGACGGAATACTGCTTGCTTTCGGTGGACAAACCGCTCTCAACTGTGGTGTCGAGCTTTACCGCTCGGGCATACTTGAGAAATATGGTGTGCAAGTGCTCGGTACGCCCGTACAGGCTATCATGGACACCGAAGACCGCGAACTCTTTGTGTCAAAACTCAACGAGATTGAAGTGAAGACCATCAAGAGCGAGGCTTGCGAGAACATTGAAGAGGCTCGACGTGCAGCCGCTGCCCTTGGCTATCCGGTCATCCTGCGTGCCGCATACGCCCTCGGCGGACTTGGATCGGGATTCTGTGACAATGAGGAGGAACTGAATAAGCTTGCAGAAAAGGCTTTCTCATTCTCGCCCCAGGTGCTCGTGGAGAAGAGTCTTAAAGGTTGGAAGGAGATTGAGTATGAGGTGGTGCGCGACAAGTATGACAACTGCATTACCGTCTGCAACATGGAGAATTTCGACCCGCTCGGAATACATACCGGAGAGAGTATCGTTATCGCTCCATCGCAGACACTCACCAACAGCGAGTATCACAAGCTGCGCGCATTGTCAATCAAGATTGTAAGACATATCGGTATAGTGGGAGAGTGCAATGTGCAGTACGCCTTCGACCCACAGAGCGAGGACTACCGTGTCATCGAGGTAAACGCACGCTTGAGCCGTTCGTCTGCATTGGCCTCAAAGGCAACTGGTTATCCTCTTGCCTTCGTTGCTGCCAAACTCGGTATGGGCTATGGACTCTTCGAGTTGAAGAACTCTGTCACCAAGACCACATCGGCTTTCTTCGAGCCTGCTCTGGACTATGTGGTCTGCAAGATTCCAAGATGGGACCTTTCAAAGTTCCGTGGTGTTGACAAGGAACTTGGCTCTTCGATGAAGTCGGTGGGTGAGGTTATGGCAATAGGACGTAACTTCGAGGAGGCTATTCAGAAGGGACTTCGCATGATTGGGCAAGGTATGCACGGCTTTGTGGAAAACAAGGAACTGCAGATACCTGACATAGACGCAGCACTTCGCGAACCTACCGACAAGCGCGTGTTCATTATCTCGAAGGCAATGCACGCCGGTTACACCATTGACCAGATACATGATCTCACCAAGATTGACAAGTGGTTCCTTGAGAAACTGCAGCATATCATTGACATCGACGAGAGACTGAAGGCAGTAGGTAATGTCAACAACCTCAGAAAGGACTTGTTACGCGAGGCAAAGATTTACGGATTCACCGATTTTCAGATTGCCCGTGCCGTTGGTCTGGAGACTGAACTGCACAGTATGAGCAAGGCGGGTCTTGTCATCCGCACTCTGCGCAAGAATTACGGAATTCTGCCGGTGGTAAAACAGATAGATACACTTGCGGCTGAATATCCGGCACAGACAAACTACCTTTACGTGACATATGCTGGTGTGGCGAGTGACATAAACTTCGAGAACGACAAGAAGTCTATCATTGTGCTTGGTTCGGGTGCATACCGCATCGGTTCGTCTGTTGAGTTCGACTGGTGTGGTGTTCAGGCACTTAACACAATACGCAACGAGGGCTATCGCTCGGTTATGATTAACTATAATCCCGAGACTGTATCCACCGACTATGACATGTGTGACCGCCTGTATTTCGACGAGCTTACATTCGAGCGTGTCATGGATATCATTGAACTCGAGAATCCGTCGGGTGTCATCGTCAGCACTGGCGGTCAGATTCCCAACAACCTCGCCATGCGACTTGACGAGCAGCATGTGCCTATCCTCGGAACTTCAGCCAAGGATATCGACAATGCCGAGGACCGCGCCAAGTTCTCGTCAATGCTCTCACGTAACGGTATCGACCAGCCGGCATGGAGTGCACTGACATCCATGGACGACATCAACAAGTTCATCGACGAGGTCGGATTCCCGGTTCTCGTGCGTCCGTCATACGTGCTCTCAGGTGCTGCCATGAACGTATGCTCAAACCAGGAGGAGCTTGAGAAATTCCTAAAATTGGCTGCCAACGTGAGTGAGGACCACCCCGTGGTAGTAAGCCAGTTTATAGAGCATGCCAAGGAGGTGGAAATGGATGCCGTGGCTCGCAACGGCGAGATAATAGCATACGCCATTTCGGAACATATTGAGTTTGCTGGTGTACACTCAGGTGACGCCACCATCCAGTTCCCGCCACAGAAACTCTATTGCGAGACCGTGCGCCGAATCAAGCGCGTGAGCAAGAAGATTGCAGAGGAACTGCATATCAGCGGACCGTTTAACATACAGTTCCTTGCCCGCGAAAATGACATAAAGGTTATTGAGTGTAATCTCCGTGCTTCCCGTTCATTCCCATTCGTCAGCAAGGTCTTGAAGATTAACCTCATTGAACTTGCCACCAAGGTGATGCTCGGATTGCCTGTGGAGAAGCCTCACAAGAATCTCTTTGACCTCGACTATGTCGGCATAAAGGCAAGCCAGTTCTCATTCAACCGCCTGCAGAAGGCCGACCCTGTGCTGGGTGTGGACATGGCATCAACGGGTGAGGTGGGTTGTCTTGGTGACAATACAAGCACTGCACTTCTCAAGGCAATGCTCTCGGTAGGTCACCGCATTCCTGAGAAGACTATCCTTCTGTCAACAGGTAGCGCCAAGCAGAAAGCAGGTATGCTCGATGCCGCCAAGACTCTGGTTGACAATGGATATAAACTGTATGCCACTGGCGGCACGTCACGTTATCTCACTGAAAACGGTATTGCCAATGAACTTGTCTATTGGCCTTCGGAGGATGGACAGCCACAGGCTCTGGACATGCTCCACAACCATGAGATTGACATGGTGGTGAACATACCCAAGAACCTTACTGCCGGTGAGCTTACTAATGGATATAAGATTCGTCGTGCTGCCATCGACCTCAACGTGCCTCTTATCACCAACAGTCGTCTTGCATCTGCATTCATACATGCCTTCTGCAACGTCAAACTTGATGATATAGGCATTAAGAGTTGGGCTGAATACAAATAAC
>JBJEAV010000337.1:17168-20211 GCA_051869395.1 Prevotella sp. | reverse complement strand
GGAAAATAGATAAAAATACATAATTATTTGAAGAATTATATAATTTTATTTGGTTATATCATAAATTCTTCGTACTTTTGCAGCGAATTATTGTTGTGATATGCTCATCGGACTGAATCATAGGTACTTAAAAGTATTTTGGACGCGAGTCCGTGAAAATTGATAAATAAAAGATTAAACGTATGACAAACCAAAAATCAAGGGAAGTAATATATTTCAAATTTCCCGTGTTTATCGCAGATCTCAGCATACACATCTTGGTGTTGCTGTGTTTGGTGAAAACTATGCCCGCAGTCTATTTTAATGGGCTGCTAAAAGGTGATTATATGTCTTCGTCGGTTTATAGTCTGCTTGCAATTTCATTTACCGTGGCAATTGGCATGATTAAACTGAAACTGCATGAGAGGCGAATTAAGATTAGAATGGTGATATGGAGAGCACTAAACCAGACTTTACTGACTTACGGACTGTTTACTGTTCTGCTGGTTTTAGTACTCAAAGCATCACCAAGGATGATGATTTTGTGCCAATTGGGAATCGCTCTTCCTCTGATAGCGATAATGCACTATTGCGCCAACAAAATTGTGAGAAAACTCAGACATCTCGGCCACAATGTGCGTAATGTTGTGATTGTGGGGGCTGACGACGTGACTTTTGACTTGTATAATGAGCTAATGTTAGGTCAGGCCTTCAAGGGATATAATGTTGAAGGTTTCTTCAGCTCCAAGAAGAACGTTAAGGTACCGGAGGGATCTAAACTATTGGGCGAGGTGGATGATTTCTTTGACTGGATAAATCACAACCACCCGGACGAAATCTATTGTTCGCTGCCGCCAGCACAATGTGAGGAGATAGTGGACAGGATAATCCATATATGTAATGAAAGGTTTATTGAGTTTTATTTCGTACCGACATTCGAGGGATATCCTAAACGACAGATGGTGGTCAGGAACATAGGTGACGTAAAGTTCATTAAACTCAGGGAAGAACCTATGAACTCCCCGTTGTCAAAACTGGAGAAACGACTTTTCGACATCTTTATCAGTGGCCTTTTCCTCTGTACCGTATATCCGTTTGTGGTACTGTTCGTGTGGATAGGAAACAAGATTACGGGTAACGTAGGACCTTTGTATTTCAGACAGGCAAGGACTGGATATAACGGCAACAGGTTCTATATCTTCAAGTTCCGCTCGATGAAGGTGAATGCTGAAGCCGACAAGCTTCAGGCTACCAAGAATGACCCGAGGAAGACTCCTTTCGGCGACTTCCTGCGTAAGACAAGCATCGACGAGCTGCCTCAGTTTATCAATGTCTTCATCGGTGACATGAGTATCATAGGTCCAAGACCGCACATGGAATATCATACTGAATTGTACAGTACGCTTATCGGCGACTATATGGTACGCCATCTTGCCAAGCCTGGTATTACCGGGTGGGCGCAGATCAACGGATGCCGAGGTGAGACCAAGACTGTGGAAGAGATGGCAAACCGTGTGGAGCATGACATCTGGTATATCGAGAACTGGAGCATGCTCTTGGACATAGAGATTTTCTTTAGGACTATATGGCAGGTAATGCCAGGGCGTGACAAACAAGCCTATTAATTTAAATGAATATTTAATTATATGTTTAAACACAAATTTTACGCATTGCTGTTCCTGGCTTCCATGACAGTTTCGGCAAATGGACAGGAGACGGGTGATACGGTAAAGTGCAAGTCTTTTTGGGACAACTGGTTTGTACAGGCTGGTATAGATATGACACTACAGAAACCCCACGGATATGAATTCAAGAACTCATTGAGCAAGGGTAGGTCTTTTGGTGTGGATGTCGCTCTTGGCAAGTGGTTCACACGTGAGGTGGCTTTGCGCGGAAAACTGAATTGGGACAATGGTATTGTGGACTCCAAGGCTGAATGGCTGGCACCTTTCAACCAGCCTGGCGTAAACCATGACAAGGGCGGATTCTTGTCGGTCACTGGGGATGTATTATTTGACATTCATAATATTGTAGGCGAGTATCGCTCTGAGAGAATATGGAACGCCCAACTGTTTGTACGTGCCGGTGGCGTGTATAATTTCGGTTGCGACAAAGGTTCGCCGTTGGTAGGTTTGGGACTTGCTAACCAGTTTAAGTTGTCGGACAAGTGGGGATTGTATGCTGATGTGGCATACAACGGCGTTTCAAGCGGATTCTCCATGGACCCAAGCACTGCCACAGGAGTTGGTAGCGGCAGTAATATGTACTTCACCTTTGATATGGGAGTGACCTATAGGCTTGGTGACAAGAAAAGGCATGACTTCGGCAGAGAAACTCCCGTAAACTCGTTTAAGGACAAAAGCTTTTGGAGAAACTGGTTTATCCAGGTGGGTGCTGACATGACTCTTTATAACCCATGCGAGAAGGATTTCAGCAATGTGTTTCCCGAAGGTGTGACAATGGGTATGGATGTAGCTCTTGGTAAGTGGTTTTCACCTGTTGTCGGTTTCAGGGGAAAGCTGAATCTTGAGAATTTCCTTATTGAGAACAAAAAGTTGGAATGGTTGCCTTATGACGAGGAAAAACATACAAGCAACTATGACGGGGGAGGATGCATAATGACATATTTTGACGCTTTGGTAAGCGCAAAGCATCTCTTTATGGATTATCAGAGAAACGAACGATGGAATATGTATATGTTCGGTCGTATGGGATTGGGCAAGAATAAGTCCATCGACTCCCTGTCGCCTGTCGTTGGTGCTGGTATAGGCGGAACATACAGGTTTAGCAGACTTTGGAGCCTGTATTTTGACACTGCATACCAAGGTATTACATCGGAGTTCTTCTCAGGGGTGTCGTGGTCTGGTGCAACAGGCACTGCCTTCAATGGAATATGGGATTTTAATATAGGTGTACAGATAAATATCGGGGAATTGATGTTTTAGTCGTATCTAAAACATCATCCCCATTGGCTAATCAATTATCGCTCTTTTCCCCTTTTTTGTCATTGGGCTTTTTCTTATGTGAGCCTTTCTTTGGGGAGTCTTTCCTTTGTGAGTCTTTC
>JBJEAV010000337.1:15756-17068 GCA_051869395.1 Prevotella sp. | reverse complement strand
GAGTCTTTCCTTTGTGAGTCTTTCTTTTGAGAGTCATTCATTTGAGAGTTCTTCTTTTTGGCACTCTTCTTTTGTGAGCCTCTCTTCCCTTTTCCTTTGTGAGGTCCTTTGCGTCGTGGGTTGGATATCATGTATTCGGGTGCTTCGCCCAACTCTTCAGGTAATGGTATCTTGGTCACTTCCTTTTCAAGGAAATGCTCAATTTGTTTGAAACGACGGATGTCATCGGGATTAATAAGCGTTATGGCTTCGCCGTCTCTTTCAGCCCTTGCCGTTCGGCCAATGCGGTGAACATAGTCCTCTGCATCATGTGGTACGTCGTAGTTGATGACAATACGTATGTCGTCTATGTCTATTCCTCGTGACACAATGTCGGTGGCAACAAGCACATCCTTTTGTCCGCTTTTGAAAAGATACATCACCTCGTCGCGCTCCTGCTGTGTGAGGTCGCTGTGCATGGAGCAGCTGTTGACCTTCAACTTGTGCAGTTCTCGGTCAATCTCCTTCACCCTTTCCTTCTTGCCTGAGAAAATGATTATGCGCTTGTGCTCCTTTGTTGCGAAGATATGGCGAAGGATGGCCATCTTCTGGGCGTCATAGCACACGTAAGCAGACTGTTGGATTTTCTCGGCAGGCTTGCTCACGGCAATTTTTACTTCAACAGGCTTGTAGAGGATGTTTCGTGCCAAAGCCTGTATCTTGTCGGGCATGGTGGCTGAGAACATTATGGTCTGGCGGTTTGCAGGCAATCCCTTGACAATGGTCATAATGTCATCATAGAAACCCATGTCGAGCATACGGTCAGCCTCGTCGAGCACGAAGAAACTGACACGGCTAAGATCTACATTGCCCATTTTTATATGGCTGAGAAGACGCCCCGGTGTGGCAATGACAACATCTGCACCCATACGCAGGCTGCGCATCTCCTGGTCGTAGCGAGTTCCGTCGTTGCCTCCATATACTGCAACGCTGCTTACGCCGTCGAGATAGTAACCGAATCCCTGCATTGCCTGGTCAATCTGTTGTGCCAACTCGCGTGTGGGTGACATGATGATGCAGTTGATGGCGTCGTCGGGATAGTCGTCCTCGTCAAGCATACTGAGTATGGGCAGAAGATAAGCGGCGGTCTTACCTGTGCCTGTCTGTGCCACACCCATCACGTCGTGATAGTTAAGTATTTCAGGAATACATTTCTCCTGAATTGGTGTACACTCCTCAAAACGCATGTCATACAGTGCGTCAAGGATATTATCATTCAAATATGTTTCTTCAAATCTCATTCTTCATTTAATTCTTCATTCTTCACTCTTCA
>JBJEAV010000337.1:0-15656 GCA_051869395.1 Prevotella sp. | reverse complement strand
TTCGGTATCCATGCGGCAAGCATAGGCGGAGTGTTTGCATTGATGGCAAAGGTGGCACAAACGGTCTGGAGCAATATATATGAGAAACTAAGAGCCAATCCCATACCGAGATACACACCCATACCGCCCTTGCGCTTGCGTGAACTGAGACTCACACCGATGATGGTCAGGATGAACGAGGCAAAGCAGCTCGCTATGCGCTTGTGATACTCCACCTCATATTGCACAACGTTGCTCGAACCGCGTTCCTGCTGTTTGGATATATAGCGAAGCAGTTCCGGACTGGTGAAGGTCTCCTGCTGTCCCTTGCTGAAAACAAGGTCCATTGGCTCCATCATAATCACAGTGTCCTTCTCCATTCCCGAAGTGATTTTCTCGCGCATACCCCTCAGGTCGCGTGTCTTGTAGTTCACCATCTTCCAGTGGTAGCGCGAGTCGCTGATGGTGTCGTATTTCACCACGTTTGCCGTGGTGTGCAGTATCAGTTTCTTTTTCTCAAACTTGTCAAGCGAGAAACCGTAGCCGGTCTTAGTCCTGTCGTCATATTGGGATATATATGCTATGACTCCCTTGCCCACTTGGAGCTGTACGTTCTGAGCTGAGGTCACCTTCTTGTTGTTCTTGTAGAGCGACTCGAAGTCATGGCGCACAACAGTGCCCTTGGGTATGACATAAGAGCCAAGGTAGAAGTTGAGGGCGGAGATCAGTGCTGCCGAAATCATATATGGACGCAGCAGGCGCTTGAAGCTCATTCCGCTCGCAAGCATCGCTATTATTTCCGAGTTTCCAGCCAGTTTTGAAGTGAAGAAAATGACGGAGATAAATACGAAAAGCGGACTGAACAGGTTTGCGAAATAGGGCACGAAGTTGGCATAGTAGTCGAACACGATGGCGCGCATCGGTGCATGGTAAGACGTGAATTTCGCCAGGTTCTCGTTGACGTCGAATACTATGGATATGGATATGATGAGGGCAATGGAATAGAAGTATGTACCGATAAACTTTGCAATGATATATCGGTCCATACGTTTGATGAATTTCAGCTTATGCAGAAACTTCAACTTGCCGGAAAACTTCAGTCCTTTAAATTTCTCTTTCATATTCTACGTCCTAAGTTGTCGATGACGCTACGTTTCCATTCCACGAAATCACCTTTTATGATATGCTCGCGCGCGTCGGTGACGAGGCGAAGGTAGAAGGCAAGGTTGTGGATGCTGGCAATCTGAAGCGCAAGCAGTTCCTGAGCCTTGAACAGATGATGGAGATATGCCTTGGTATAGACACGGTCTGTCTCGCATCCTGTCGGGTCGATCGGCGTGAAGTCGTATTCCCACTTCTTGTTCTTCATGTTCATGGTTCCCTCGTAGGTGAAAAGCATCGCATTGCGGCCGTTGCGGGTGGGCATGACGCAGTCGAACATGTCCACACCTCGTTCTATTGCCTCCAACAGGTTCTGGGGAGTGCCAACCCCCATAAGATAACGCGGTTTGTCCTTGGGCAGGATCTCGTTCACCACCTCAATCATCTCATACATTATCTCAGTAGGCTCACCCACGGCAAGTCCGCCAATGGCATTGCCTTCAGCCCCCTTGTCAGCCACGTGTTTTGCAGCCTCGCGGCGGAGGTCCTTGTACTGGCATCCCTGTACAATCGGGAAGAGCGACTGGTGGTAGCCATACAGCGGCTCTGTCTCGCTGAATCGCTTGAAGCAACGGTCGAGCCATCTCTGTGTGAGTCCGAGACTCTTCTTGGCGTATTCATAGTCACTGTCTCCTGGGGGACATTCGTCGAGAGCCATCATGATGTCGGCACCTATTATGCGCTCCGTGTCCATCACGTTCTCAGGGGTGAAGATGTGCTTCGAACCGTCTATATGCGAGCGGAACTCGCATCCTTCCTCCCTCAGCTTGCGTATGCCCGTAAGTGAGAACACCTGGAAACCGCCTGAGTCGGTAAGTATGGGACGGTCCCAACCGCCAAAAGCATGCAGACCTCCTGCCTTGTGCAGTATGTCAAGACCCGGGCGCAGATAAAGGTGGTAGGTGTTGCCAAGTATTATCTGCGCCTTCACCTGCTGGCGGAGTTCTGAGAAGTGTACTCCCTTTACGCTGCCGCATGTGCCTACGGGCATGAAGATGGGAGTGAGAATCTTACCGTGGTCGGTGGTTATCACTCCTGCGCGGGCATCTGATGCACAGTCTGTATGTTGTAATTCAAATGTCATTTTTTCTCTTCCTCTTCTTCTATTTCAAATGTGAGAGCATTGTCAACCTTCTCGTCGAGGAGTGCGAATTTCCATACGTCCTGCACGTTCTCCACGTAGTGGAAGGTCAGTCCCTTGCGATATACCTCAGGTATATCCTCCACATCCTTCCTGTTGTCCTGACACATCATTATGTCAGTGATGCCGGCACGCTTGGCTGCGAGAATCTTCTCCTTGATGCCGCCTACGGGCAACACCTTGCCGCGGAGGGTTATCTCGCCAGTCATTGCCGTGTTCTTGCGCACCTTGCGCTGGGTGAGGGCAGAGGCGAGGGATGTGGCTATGGTGATGCCTGCCGAGGGACCGTCCTTCGGGGTGGCTCCTTCGGGCACGTGGATATGGATGTTCCAATGGTCGAAGATGCGGTAGTCGATACCAAGGGTCTTGTAGTGGGACTTGACATATTCGAGGGCGAGCACTGCACTCTCCTTCATCACGTCGCCGAGGTTTCCGGTGAGTGTGAGCTTGGAACCCTTGCCCTTGCTCAGACTGGTCTCGATGAAGAGAATCTCTCCTCCGACACTGGTCCAGGCAAGTCCTGTTACCACTCCTGCATAGTCGTTGCCCTGGTAGATGTCACGGTTGAAAGGAGCCTTGCCGAGCAGCGACTCCACGCCAGCGGGCTTGATTCTTTCCACGGGCAGATCATTGTTTTTGGCAAGCGAGAATGCCAGTTTGCGCAGAGCCTTGTTAATCTGCTTCTCCAACTGTCTTACTCCGCTTTCGCGCGTGTATTTCTCAATAATGTATTCAAGAGCCTGCTTGGTGAATGTAACTCCTGTACCTGCAAGTCCCACGTTCTCCTTCTCCTTGGGAACGAAATGCCGCTTGGCTATCTCTATCTTCTCCTCGGTGATATATCCGCTCAGCTCTATGACCTCCATACGGTCGAGCAGGGGCTTGGGTATGGTGTTGAGTTCATTTGCCGTGGCTATGAACATCACCCTTGAGAGGTCGTAGTCGCAGTCGAGGTAGTTGTCGTGGAACGCCTTGTTCTGTTCTGGGTCGAGCACTTCAAGCAGGGCCGACGACGGGTCTCCGTTGTGGGTGCTCTGCGTCACCTTGTCAATCTCGTCGAGGATGAATACGGGATTGGACGAGCCAGCCTTCTGCATGCCCTTGATGATACGTCCGGGCATGGCACCTATGTAAGTGCGACGATGTCCGCGTATCTCAGCCTCGTCATGCAGACCGCCGAGCGACACCCTTACATACTTTCGTTTCAGCGCGTCAGCAATACTCTTTCCGAGCGAAGTCTTTCCCACGCCCGGAGGACCATAAAGACACAGGATTGGTGCCTGCGGGTTTTCCTTCAGGCTCAGTACTGCAATATATTCCAATATGCGCTCCTTGGCTTTCTCCATGGCATAGTGGTCGCGGTTGAGAATCTTCTCGGCTCTTTGGATGTTGATGTCCTTTGGTGTATATTCACCCCAGGGCAGGTCAACGAGTGTCTGCAGATAGGAGAGCTGCACGTTATAGTCAGAACTTTGTGGGTTTATCTGGTCAAGTTTGTCGAGTTCGTCATAGAACAGTTCTTCTATTTCCTCTGGCCATTTCTTTTGCTCCGCCTTCACCAGCAGTTTCTGCTTCTCGGGAGATGAGTCCTGGTTGCCCATCTCCGCCTGTAAGTTCTTGATTTGCTGCTGAAGGAAATACTTGCGCTGTTGCTGGTTGAGCTCGTCGTGGGTCTTCTCGCGTATGTTGTTGCGGATGGCTATAAGCTGCATCTCGCGGTCATAGAACTTCAACAGCATAAAGAGACGCTCCTTCAGGTCGTTTTTGGAGAGCATCTCGAGCCTGTCCTTCATGGAAAAAGGATTGTTGCAGGCTATATAGTTGACGAGGGTGAAGTCATTCTTAAGAGTCTCAACAGCCATTGAACTCTCGTCGGGAAGGTCGTCGTCGGACTTGATATATTTGAGTGCTACCTTCTTGAGGTCAGAACAGGCTTGCTGGAATTCAAGGTCTTCTTTATAGTTGTTCTTTTCCTTCTCCTTTTCGCATGAGCACCAGAGTATGCCCTGGGTCCTTTCGCAACTGATTACTGCGAACTTGCTGAGAGCCTGCACGATGCATGTCATATATCCTCCAGGCATTTCGAGACACTTGATGACGCGTGCATACACGCCTCTCGACGCGATATCACCGCGCTCAGGTTCGTCAACGTCGTTGAGTTGGCATATAACACCGATTATTTCACCGCTCTTCTCCGCTTTCTTCATATACTTGGAAGTGGTGGATTTTCCTGTCAGTATGGGCAGCATAACTCCCGGAAATAGTACAAGGTTCTTTGTGGGAAGAACCGCCACTCTATCGGGTACGGGCATCTTGTCGATTATCTCGCTGATTTCACCACTAATTTCGGTTATCATAGAGAAAGTCTTGTCATTCTTCATATACATGTTGTTAATACAAATTCCAAATTCGGGTGCAAAGTTACACATTTTATATTTAATAGACAAATAATTGGGAGACAAAATCACTTTATGCCCCGCTGATTGAGTGCTTTTGTATATCTCGCGGCATTATTGAGGTGCTCCTGGTATGTCCTCGCAAAGTTGTGTGTGCCCGAGAAATCCTCCTTGGCACACATGTACAGATAGTCGTGGCGCACGTGGTTGAGCACCGCGTCGATACCGGCGATGGAGGCTATCTTGATGGGACCGGGAGGCAGACCTGTGTTCTTGTATGTGTTGTATGGACTGTCGGTCTGGAGCAGCTTGTTGTAGATGCGGCGCAAGGCGAAATCCTTCAGGGCGAATTTCACTGTGGGGTCTGCCTGTAGCGGCATACCTGTCTTGAGGCGGTTATAGTACATGCCGGCTATCATGGGTTTCTCACCGTTGTTTGCCGTTTCCTCGTCTATGATGGAAGCCATGGTCGCCACTTCCACCGGCGACATTCCCATGGCTTTCGCCTTCTCCATGCGTCCGAAGTTCCAGAAGTTCTTGTGTTCCTTCTGCATTCTCTCCATGAACTTGTCGAGACCGACGTTCCAATAGATGTCGTAGGTGTTGGGAATGAAAAGGGCGGGTATGGTTGCCGTATTATATCCCCATCGTGCACAATAAGCGGAATCGCTTAAGTGTTGTGCCACTTCGGCACTGTCGAGCATCAACTTTCGTGACAATGCACCCGCAAGGCGGTCGATGGTGCGCACTTCGGGGATTGTGAGGTTGATTGACGACTGCAGTCCGTTCTTGAGATGACGGAAAACTTTCAGCGCTCCCTCGCCCGGACGTATGGCATACCGTCCAGTGCGTATGTTGTCGGCATATCCGCCATGGCGGCTGAGTGTAGATAGTGCCGACAACTGGAATGGCTTGGCAATGGGCTGGATCTTTGTCATTACTGAATCCAGGTCGTCGTCCTGGTCGATATATACATATTCTGTCTGTTCGGATTTCGACAGTGATGAGAACAGGCAATACCAGCTGCAACCGGCGATGAGGAGTGCCACGACAACGGCCCCCCACAGGTAAATCTTTGCGTTTATCCTTTTAATTTTTTTCATTTTACTGCATATATTTCTTAAAATCGCGGCAAAGTTACCGCTTTTTTGTGAATAAAGGAAATATTTCGGCATTTTTGTTTTGTATTTAATAATCTTTTTAATACCTTTGCAGTGAAAAGCTGCTAAAGGCGGCTATGGTTTTATTAAAAAAAGGAGATAATATGAAACTGAATTTCTCGGTCAACTATCGCACGGCATGGGGCGAAAGCGTTCATGTGGTCATCGGATATGTATGTTCCGACGGTGCGAGAAAAAGACAAGATATACCCATGAATACCCAGGACGGGGAAAACTGGAGCGTTGAGACTGCATTGGTCGAGTCACGTCATAAGGGCATCAGACAGTTTGCGTATCATTATCAGATAGAGGCTCAGGACGGATATGTGTTGCGCCGTGAATGGAATCTCGTTCCGCGCTTGTTGGCATGTTCTGACGGACACGACTACAAATTGGACGACCAGTGGAGGACCACTCCGTTTGTCAACCATCTCTTCTCCTCTGCCTGGCTCACGGCTACAGGGAGAAACATTGACGAGGTCAAGCCTGTGCAACTGCCCACGTTCCGTCGTACTGCCGTGTTCCGCATCATTGCCCCTCAGTTGCCAAAGGGAAAATCCTTGGCAGTGTGTGGCAATCACCCTTCGGTTGGCTCATGGTCGCCATCACGCTATCTGCCTATGGAATATGCGGGACAGTCGGTTTGGATTGTCGCTGTTAATGTGGAGGTTATGCTCGAACCGTTAAAGTATAAATACGTGATTGTGGATGATGCCACTCGCGTTCTTGAGGAATGGGAGGACGGTGATGACCGCATGGCTGACTTCGACCGGATGCCCGACGGGGAGGTGCGTGTGCTTGACGGAGGTCTCCTGCGTAAGCGCGAGAAGATGTGGAAGGCGGCTGGTGTGGTAGTGCCTGTGTTTGCACTGCGTAGCGAAAGGTCTTGCGGAGTGGGGGACTTCGGCGACCTGAAGCTGCTTGTCGATTGGGCTGACGCTACTGGAATGAGAATGATACAGCTGCTGCCCGTGAACGATACCACCATGCAGCACAATTGGAATGATTCCTATCCTTATAATACTATATCCGTGAATGCCCTGCATCCCCAATATATCAACCTTGACGATGTCGGGGCGTTGTCAAACGAAGGCTCTATGATGGACTACCAGAGACGGCGCTCGGAACTGAACAACCTCCAATATACTGACTATGAGGCTGTGGAGAAGGTAAAGACGGAATATATGAGGCAAATGTATTCCGACCGTGAGGCACAGCTCACTGCCGACCAGGGTTTCGCTAAGTTCAAGAAGGAAAATGAGGACTGGCTGATGCCGTATGCTGCCTTCTGCTTGCTGCGCGACAAGTATCATACTGCAAGGTTCACCGACTGGAAGGAGGATTCGGCTTATAATCGCAGGAAGGTGGAGAATCTCGTAAAGCAACGCGAGGCTGACTTTATATGTTGGGTGCAATATATGCTGCACCTGCAGTTGAAGGATGCTGCTGAATATGCCAAGAGCAAACATATCACCTTTATGGCTGATATTCCCATCGGAATCAGTGCCGACAGTGTTGAGGCATGGAGTGAAGGAGGACTGTTCAATCTCGACATGCAGTCTGGCTCAATGCCCGACAAGGGTAACTCGCAAGGCCAGAACTGGTGTTTCCCCACATACAACTGGGATGTCATGATGCGCGACGGATGCCGTTGGTGGCAGAAGAGACTCGAAAGGATGGAGCAGTATTTCGGTGCTGTGCGCATCGACCATGTACTCGGTTTTTTCCGTATCTGGGAGATTCCCCGCTCACAGGTTGATGCACTGCTCGGACATTTCTCTCCGTCAATGCCATTGTCTTCCAACGACATAAGTATGCGCGGACTCACCTTCCGTCATCAGTTTATGACCACGCCGTTTATCAATTGGAAGGTTCTTACAAAGATTTTCGGCATACATGCAGAATATGTGCGCAACACATTCTTGGTGGAAAAGGACTATGGCATGTATGAACTGCGTTCGGAGTTTGACACGCAGCGCAAGATCTACAACACTTTCAACGGCAGAAACGATGAGAACAGTGTGTGGATTCGCGACGGACTTTGCCGTTTGGTTGCCAACGTACTCTTTGTCGAAGACCCTAAGTGGAAGGATATGTATCATCCTCGTGTCAGGGCTTACAACGCACCGGTGTTCGAGGCATTGACATCTGATGAGAGACAGGCTTTTATGGCAATATATAACGACTATTTCTACGAGCGTCATAACGAGATGTGGGGAGCATTGGCTTACCGTAAACTTGCCACTGTCCTCGAACGCACCAAGATGCTTGTCACTGCCGAAGACCTCGGGCTGTTGCCTGAATGTGTACAGCCAACACTCGACGCACTTCGCATACTCACACTGGAAGTGCAGACACTGCCAAAGCAACACGGAGTGGAGTTCTCGCATCTGGAAGCCAACCCCTACCTGAGTGTTGCCACAATATCCACACACGACATGCCTCCCTTGAGACTATGGTGGCAGGAAAGGCCCGAGGCTGCACAGCATTATTTCCGTGAGAGAATGCAGAAAGAGGGTAGGGCACCGCAGACGCTCACAACAACACTTGCCGAGGAAATCCTCTCGCGACATGCCTATTCGCCGTCGATGCTTTGCATGATTTCCTTGCAGGACTGGCTCGCCATGGATGCCACATTGCGCAACCCCGACCCAAGGGCGGAGCGCATCAATATTCCGGGCGACTGCTACAACCGTTGGTCATACCGTATGCACGTCAACCTCGAACAGCTAATAGCGGATGAACCGCTTAACAAGAAAATAAGGACAATGGTGGAAAGAAGTTTGAGGTTGGGAAGTTAACTCCCTGAAATTAAGAAACTTAAATAAATATTATGTACAAGAATTATATATTTGATTTGGACGGAACGTTGCTCGATACACTCGGCGACTTGGCTGCAAGTACCAACTATGCATTGCGTGAGCATGGGATGGCAGAACATAGCATTGACGACGTGCGCAATTTTGTTGGCAATGGTGTCGGCAAACTGATTGAACGGGCTGTCCCCGGTGGACTGGACAATCCTCAATACGAATCCGTTCTTGACACGTTCCGCAAGCATTATTTGGAACATTCTCTCGACACCACCAAGCCATATCCCGGAATAGAGGATATGCTCAGGAGATTGAGAAGTGAAGGTTGCCGGGTGGCAGTGGTGAGCAACAAGTTCTATGATGCCACCCGCGAATTGTGCCTTCATTTCTTCCCCGACACAGTGGAGGTGGCTATTGGCGAGCGTCATGACATCAGGCGCAAACCAGCACCCGACACCGTGATTGAGGCAATGCACCAGTTGGGTATCGACAGGAGTGGAACGGTGTATGTGGGCGACAGCGAAGTGGACATCGCCACTGCCCGTAATACCGACATTCCGTGTATCAGTGTGCTTTGGGGATTCCGCGACAAGGAGTTTCTTACGGCACACGGAGCCACGACTTTCATATCCTCTCCAGACGGTATTTTTCGTCATTTATGCTAAATAATGCAAATTATTCCGTCAATCTTTGGATATTTGGATTTTTTGCCGTAATTTTGTGGCAATAAAAATACTATAAATAAGAAATGAATTATAAACAAATCATATTTTCAGCCTTAATGGTTTGCGCCACTTCCGGCTCCTTTGCCCAGAAGATTACACTGGGAAACTGCACCACTGCAGATGGCGGGCAGTATAAGGGAGAGATTGTCTCCGGAAAGGCTCACGGCAAAGGAAAGGCTACATATAAAAACGGCAACTGGTATGAGGGCGAGTTCGTAAAGGGCAAGCGTCAGGGATATGGCACTTATGTCTTCAGCGACGGCGAGAAATACGAGGGCCAATGGTATCAGGACCACCAGCACGGCAAAGGCACTTATTACTTTGCCAACAACAACAAGTACGACGGACTGTGGTATCGTGACTATCAGCAGGGCACGGGTACTATGTACTATTATAATGGTGACAAGTATGAGGGCCAATGGAAGCAGGATGTCCGCAGCGGGCAGGGCGTTTATACCTTTGCCAGCGGTGCATACTACAAAGGTGCATGGCAGAATGACAAGAAAAACGGTCAGGGACTTTTTGACTGGGGAGACGGTTCGAGATACGAGGGCAACTGGCTCGACAACCAGCGCTCGGGCAAGGGCACTTTCTGGTATGCCGACGGTGATGTCTATATAGGTCAATGGAAAAACGACATACAGAACGGAAGGGGTATTTACAAGTTCAAGAATGGTGATGTGTATGAGGGTGACTATGTCTCAGGGGAACGCACGGGAAACGGTATATGCAAGTATGCCAATGGTGACAAGTACTCAGGCCAGTTCCGCGAGGGCGACAAGGATGGACAGGGCACACTCACATGGAAGAACGGTGACGTATATACTGGCGGCTGGAAGGCTGACAAACAGCACGGACAAGGCAAGCTCGTAATGAAAAACGGCGATGTGTATGAAGGTCAGTGGAAAGGAGGCAAGCTCAACGGTCAGTGCATCATACATTATGCCGACGGTTCCAAGTTCAAGGGTGACTTCAAAAATGACCTTCGCCACGGCAAGGCCATCGAGGAGGACAAGGACGGCAAACGCTTTGAGGGCAGTTATGTAGATAACAAGCGCGACGGACGTTTCGTGGAGAAAGACCGCAACGGCAACATCACCGCAACCGGTTCATATTCGGCAGGTTGGCGAACCGTGGACAGGAAAAATTGAAGATTGAAAATTGAAGATTGAAAATTAGAAGTTGAAAATTATATATTGACTAATTTATTTTGGGTATGATAATAGATTCATTAGAAAAACTGAGTTACTATTCGCGACTCAATCCGTTATTTGACGATGTGTTGGCATTTATCGCCAACAATGACCTCGACCAACTTAGCGAGGGTAAGCATCCTATCAAGGGTGATGACTTGTTTGTCAATATAGCCGTGGCTAAGGGCAAGACTGCTGAGGAAGCCGTGCTCGAGACTCACGACGAGATGATTGACATTCAGATTCCTCTCTCATGCAGCGAAACATACGGATACACACCGAGAGCTGAACTGCCTGAAGGCGAGTATAATGCCCAAAAGGACATTACAAAACTCCCAGGAGTGGCATCACAGCAGTATGTTACGTGTCATCCCGGTATGTTCGCTATCTTCTTCCCCCAAGACGGTCATGCTCCATGTATCTCTGAGGAAAAGGAAATACGCAAGGCGATATTTAAGGTTAGGAACTAATTAAATTAGGAATTAGAAATTAGGAATTAGAAATTAAGATATGGCTGAGAAAAAGATTTGCAGGAGAAGGAAGACGGCTGATGCCGCTGCCGCTCCCAAGAAAAAGGCGCCCGCACATATCGGGCTTGTAAAGAACGACTCATGGCTCGAACCTTTTGAGGGTGCCATACGTGGACGTCATGACCACGCACAATGGAAACTCGAGCAGTTGACCAAGAAAGGCAAAATCAAACTGTCTGACTTTGCAACAGGTCATCTCTACTTCGGTCTCCACAAGGCTGCAAGGGGATGGGTCTTCCGCGAGTGGGCACCTAATGCCACTGAAATCTATCTTATCGGTGATTTCAACAACTGGCAGGAAAACGAGAAATACAAGCTCAAGCGCATTGAAGGCACTGGCAACTGGGAACTGAAACTCCCCACCAAGGCGATGAAACACGGCGACCTTTACAAGATGAAGGTGAAGTGGAACGGTGGCGAGGGAGAGAGAATACCCGCATGGTGCCGCCGCGTTGTGCAGGATGACACCACCAAGATATTCTCCGCACAGGTATGGGCTCCCGCAAAGCCCTATGAGTTCAAGAAGAAGACATTCAAGCCCAACAAGAGTCCGCTGCTCATCTATGAGTGCCACGTGGGTATGGGACAGGATGCTGAGAAGGTGGGCACATACAAGGAGTTCACCGAGAACGTTCTGCCAAGGGTTATCGAGGACGGCTACAACTGCATACAGGTGATGGCCATACAGGAGCATCCCTACTATGGTTCGTTTGGCTATCACGTAAGCTCGTTCTTCGCACCGTCAAGCCGCTTCGGCACACCCGAGGATCTGAAGGAACTTATCGACACTGCTCACAAGAACGGCATAGCAGTCATCATGGACATCGTGCATTCACATGCCGTGAAGAACGAGATTGAGGGATTGGGCAACCTCTGCGGCGACCCCAACCAGTTCTTCTATCCGGGCGACCGTCACGAGCATCCGGCTTGGGACAGTCTCTGCTTCGACTACGGCAAGGACGAGGTGATGCACTTCCTGCTGTCCAACTGCAAGTATTGGCTTGAGGAATACCACTTTGACGGATTCCGCTTCGACGGTGTCACCTCAATGCTCTATTATAGCCACGGACTCGGTGAGGCTTTCTGCGGCTATCCCGACTACTTCAACGGTCATCAGGACGACAATGCCATCTGCTATCTCACACTTGCCAACCTGCTCATCCACGAGGTTAACCCCAACGCCATCACCATTGCTGAGGAGGTGAGCGGTATGCCGGGACTGGCAGCCAAGTATGAGGACGGTGGCTATGGCTTCGACTACCGTATGGCCATGAACATCCCCGACTACTGGATAAAGACCATCAAGGAAGTGAAGGACGAGGACTGGAAGCCAAGTTCAATATTCTGGGAGGTGAAGAACCGCCGTCCCGACGAGAAGACCATCAGCTATTGCGAGAGCCACGACCAGGCACTCGTGGGTGACAAGACCATCATCTTTCGTCTGATTGACGCCGACATGTACTGGCACTTCAAGAAGGGCGACGAGAACTTCATGGTTCACCGTGGCATTGCCCTGCACAAGATGATTCGCCTCGTGACTGCCGGTGCCATCAATGGCGGTTATCTCAACTTCATGGGCAATGAGTTCGGACATCCCGAATGGATTGACTTCCCGCGCGAGGGCAACGGATGGAGCTACAAGTATGCACGCCGCCAGTGGAACCTTGTGGATAACAAGGAACTCGACTACCACTATCTCGGCGACTTCGACAAGGCTATGCTCAAGGTGATTACCAGTCAGAAGAACTTCCAGAAGACTCCTGTGCAGGAGATATGGCACAACGACGGCGACCAGGTTCTGGCATTCAGCCGTGGCGATCTTATCTTCGTGTTCAACTTCAGTCCCGACCGCTCGTTCACCGACTACGGATTCCTGGTTCCCACGGGCTCTTACGATGTTGTGCTCAACACCGATGCCAAGGAGTTTGGAGGCAACGGACTGGCTGATGACTCAATCACCCACGTCACCAACTTCGACCCGCTTTATGTCAACGACCGCAAGGAGTGGCTCAAGCTCTATCTGCCCGCACGCTCTGCTGTCGTATTGAAAAAGAATTGATATTATCACTCTAAATGTTTTTAATTGGTAATCGTATAGAAGGTAGCACCACCGTCGTGAAGACGGTGTGTGCTATCGTATTTTTCGTCTTTGTGTTCATCTATGTGTTCTGTTATCAGGATGACACCTTAGCTTATTCCCAGCATGTTCTCAGTGGTGGGGTTACGGTTTATTCGCGACTCATTGGCGGTATAATCATCACCGTTGTGCTCGGTTTGGTATATTTCACGATGTCCAGGCTGATGAGCCGTAAGCCAACGTGTATTCACGCCTTGGCTTGCTTCCCGTCGCTTTATCTGTTGGCGATGATTACCGACTTCGACCCTTCGCGCAGTCTGTCTCCTTGGGGATGGTGGGCGATGGCCATGCCCGTGGTGATGGCCGTATGGTGGGCTTTGGTTTATTTCCTTGGCGAACTGCTGCGCTACCGTTGTGTAGAAGGGCATCATAGCGAGGGATTTACAATGAAGACGGTGGGTTTCAACCTTCTTTTATTATGTGTGATGATGTTAGGCGTTGGACTGTTGTCCAATGGCAATGACATCATGCATTACCGGTTGAGGATGGAGAGAATGTTGATGCACGGTGAACTGGAGAATGCTCTTGAAGTCGGAAAACTCTCGGACAAGAGTGACGCAAATCTGACTATGCTTCGCGCCTATGCACTGGCACGGCAGGGACGGCTTGGTGACGAGCTTTTCAAATATCCCGTAATAGGCACATCTGAATCTCTTGTGCCGCATCCACAGGGTTCAGAATTGCTGATGTTGTCCCCGGATTCTGTCTATACCATGCTTGGTGCAATACCTCGCAAAGGAATGACTACACGCCAGTACCTGAAAGTCATAGTAAAGAGCGGACAGGCAACACCTATAGTGAATGATTATCTCCTGTGTGGATTTTTGATTGACAGGGATCTTGACGGTTTTGTACGTCTTCTCATAAAATCCCGCAAGATTGATGACTCATTGCCGCTGCACTATCGCGAGGCTCTCATACTTTATTCCCATAGACGTTCCACCCCCCTTGTGTTATATAAGAATACGGTGATGGATACCGACTATGACGATATGCAACGTTTGGAGGCCGAGGCAAAAAATCCGGAAGAACGAAGGCTGAATGTCTTTAAGCAATTTTATGGCACTTATTGGCAGTATTATGACTATTCTGCCAACACACCCCGTAACTCTGCCATAGCTGAAGTTGCGAACAACTAATATCAAGATTAATATGGAATACATGTCTGAAGAAGGCTATAACAAGATTTTAGCCGAACTAAAGCAGTTGGAATCTGTGGATCTTCCGCGGGTTCGCGATGCTATTGCCGAGGCGCGTGCACAAGGTGACCTTAGCGAGAACTTTGAGTATCATGCCGCAAAACGTGAACAGGGAAGAATTCTCAGTCGTATTCGGTTCAAGCAGCGTGTACTTGAACATGCACGCGTTATCGACCGCAATCTCTTGGGAAGTGATTCGGTTGGATTGCTATCTAAAGTGGAACTGACAAATCTTGCCAACCAGAGCAAGATGGTATATACATTGGTCAGTCCGCACGAAGCGGATATCCGTGCAGGTAAGATGTCTATCAAGTCGCCTATTGCCCAGGCCCTGACAGGCAAGAAGGCAGGAGACACGGTGAGTGTGCATGTTCCTGCCGGCACTCTGCAGTTGCGCATCGACAGCATCACGTTAGGGTAACCCTCAGCCATTCCATTATTAACTCATATTGGATGGCTGTTCTTATGGTGTATGGATGACTGTTTTTATGGTGAATTGGCGGCTGTTCTTGTTGTATTAGGACAACCGGCATTGTTGTGCTTTGCCAGTTATCTATTGAACTTGTGGGAACTGCAAAATACTCTTTTGTTAACTGGCAAAAAAACCTCCCCTAACCACAGAAGGTTAGGGGAGGTTTAATATTGGGAAATCTATTGATTTACTTGCTTACGGGAATCTTCTCGACACGACGCTGATGGCGACCGCCCTCGAATGTGGTCTTGAAGAACTCGTCCATGATTGCACCTGCTGTCTTGTTGTCGATGAAACGGCCTGGCATAACCAGTACGTTGGCATCGTTGTGCTGACGGCAGAGATGGGCAATCTCTGGTATCCAGGCGAGTCCGGCGCGAACACCCTGATGCTTGTTGAGCGTGATGCTGATGCCCTCGCCACTGCCGCAGACGGCAATGCCGGGATAAACCTCGCCGCTCTCGATGCCTTCGCCCAGTGCATGGCCGAAGTCGGGATAGTCGCAGCTCATGTCGCTGTATGTGCCGTAGTCCTTGTAGGCATATCCATGCTCTTCCAAGTACTGGAGCACGTATTTCTTCAATGCGAAGCCTGCGTGGTCGCAAGCCACTCCAACTGTCTTTATTTCCATAATTTATTAAGTTGACAAGTTGACTGTAAAATATTACAACATTGCCTTTACCTGCTCATAAACGTTCTGGCCTGTGTAGCCGAGCTTCTCGTCGAGCACCTTGTAAGGAGCTGAGAATC
>JBJEAV010000336.1:0-1810 GCA_051869395.1 Prevotella sp. | reverse complement strand
ACAATTCTTTCCTTTTTTCTTTTTATGAGCAAAAAAACCTCAAGCCAGCTTGCATTATTCAATAGTTAGTCCGATGTAACACCGTTCTTCCTATACTCCTGAATTGGTGCAGCACCGGATTTTGGGTCATAATAGACAAATTCGCCAGATACAAATAATTCCACAAATCCGTATCGAAAGTTACCCAAACAAGTCATCCATAGTCACCTCGTTTTGCACTATGTTCCAGTATTCGTTGTGAGCAACACCGTATGTGGTGAGTAATGTCAGGTGGAGGGTTTGGCGGGGAGCTACGGCACTGCGGAATGACTCTATATTGTTTTGCAGGTTCTCGGCGTATGCCTTGTCAATGGAGAACGGAGCATTGGCAAACTTCATCTCGCAGATATTGATGACATTGTCGCGTCGGGATATGAGCAGGTCTATCTGAACATTCGCGTTTCGCCACGAGCACACGTTCGACACTATGCCTGATATGCCGAGAGCCTGCTTCACCTGCGGGATGTGCTGCAGGCAAACGCGCTCAAAGGCAAGACCCTTCCATGCGTCGTGCTCGCCCGAGAGCCATGTGTGCGACCAATATGCCTCGTCGCTGAAGGCGTTCTTCTGGATGCAGTGATAATAAAATAAGGTGTAGTTGTCTATCAATTGGAACAATGTGCCTTGACTTTCCCTTCCGAAAGCTATATACCTGCGTATGAAGCCACATTCCTCGAGCTCGTCAAGCACCTGCGTAAAAGTGCCGCCATCGGAAAGCTTGGTTTGGCGCAGGATTTCCTCACGCGTAAGTCCTGCCTTGCGGTGGGTAAGGGCCTTTATCACGTCTATGTAACTGTCGGGGCGGGCAAACAGAATGTGATACAATGCCTGGAACTCGTCCTTCAGCTTCGCGTCCTCGGCAAAGAAAAGCTGGTCGATATTCTGGCTGACACTGAGTCCGCGCCTTACGAAACTCCAATAATACGGTATTCCACCGAGCACCATGTACATCTCAAGAATATCCTTGCGCACCATCGGCAGACCGGCAGCCTTGGCGTATGCCTCACATTCGCTTAGGGTGAATGGGTTGACCTTGATTTTTTCTGTGATGCGCCCTCGCAGTCCTCCCTTGTCCTTGAGCATCTTGCGTGTTATCCACGACGTGGCACTTCCGCATACGATCAGCACTATGTCCTTGGCAGCCCTCGACGTGGCCCATCCGTTCCAGAAATGCTCGAGCGCACTGACCATGTTTGACTTTGGCGTGTCCATCCATGGCAGCTCGTCGATGAATATCGTTTTCTTTCCCGCCGGTGCACTGTCTATCAACTGTTTCAGCAAGTCAAAAGCCTCAAACCACGTCTTTGGGATGGCGCATCTCATGCCAGCCTCAGCCAAGGAGTCGCGGAAGGCTCGCAACTGCTCTCGCAGCTTGCCACGTGCCACACCGGTATGCTGGAAGGTGAAATGATAGTTGAACGTCTCGCGCACGAGATAAGTCTTGCCAACCCTTCGCCTTCCATACACCACGCAAAACTGCGATTCCTCACTTGCCAGTAAAGACAACAATGTCTTCTGTTCGTTCTTTCTGCCTATCAACATACCGCATTTCTTTAAAACCGCTGCAAATATAATAAAAATATAGCTATAATCAGCGGAAACTGTGTTAAAAAAGCATATTTCCGCTGACTATAGCCATATTTTGTGTCATCACTACGAATTATATCTCCTCCAACTCACCTGTTTCGGAATCAATGATGAATCCTCTTACCGTGATGTCTTTGGGCACAAGCGGGTGGGTCTTTATCGTGTTTACCGTCTTCCTCACAGA
>JBJEAV010000335.1:0-1812 GCA_051869395.1 Prevotella sp. | reverse complement strand
AAGAATGAAAAAGATTGGAATTATTAGCGATACCCATGCTTATTGGGACGACAAGTATCTGAAATACTTTGAACCTTGCGACGAGATATGGCATGCGGGGGATATATGCAGTGTGGAACTGGCTGAGCGTCTGGCGGCATTCCGTCCGTTGCGTGCCGTATGCGGCAACTGCGACGGCGGCGACTTGCGTCTGATGTTTCCCGAGGTGTTGCGCTTCAAGTGCGAGGACGTGGATGTGCTGATGAAACATATAGGTGGCTATCCAGGCAACTACGACCCCTCAATTCGCAGCCGCATATACGCCTCGCCTCCCAAACTCTTCATCTCGGGACACTCCCATATCCTGAAAGTGAAATACGACAAGACCCTCGGTTTGCTCCACATCAACCCCGGGGCGGCAGGACAACAGGGATGGCACAAGGAGCGCACGCTCGTAAAGCTGACCATCGACGGCGACCAATTCCCCGACTGCGAGGTCATTTCCCTCGGAGGGAGATGAAATTAAACACAGAGGCACGGAGATACAGAGTTTTTTTATAAACACAAAGAAACAAAGGAACAAAGTTTTCTTTGGATACTTTCTTCGTGACTTTGTGTTAAATTTATATTCCCGAAACCTTTTCCGTTAATATTAATACTGTGTAAAAACGTTAATTCTGAGTGTTTTGCTCTCGTTTTCATTTTTTTTGCTTAACTTTGCACCCAAATTAGGAAATAATTAAATCGATTTAATATGAAGAATATCGTTATTACTGGCGGTGCAGGCTTTATCGGCTCGCATGTTGTACGCCTCTTTGTGAACAAGTATCCCGATTACCGCATCATCAACCTCGACAAGTTGACGTATGCAGGAAACCTCGCTAACCTCAAGGACATCGAGGACAAACCCAACTATAAGTTTGTCAAGATGGACATCTGCGACTTCGACGCTTTCTACAAACTGATGCAGGACGAGAAGATTGACGGTATCATCCACCTGGCTGCCGAGAGTCATGTTGACCGCTCTATCAAGGATCCCTTCACATTCGCACGCACCAACGTGATGGGAACCCTCTCACTGCTGCAGGCTGCAAAGCTCTATTGGGAGAGCCTGCCCGAGAAATATGAGGGCAAGCGTTTCTACCATATCTCCACCGACGAGGTGTATGGAGCCTTGACTATGACCCACCCCGAGGGCATCGAACCTCCGTTCACCACCAAGGCTTCGTCATCTCAGCATCACGAGGCTTACGGCGAGGACTTCTTCCTCGAGACCACCAAGTATAATCCCCACTCTCCATATTCAGCATCCAAGGCAGGAAGCGACCACTTCGTGCGCGCCTTCCACGACACATACGGTATGCCGACCATCGTCACCAACTGCTCGAACAACTATGGCCCATACCAGTTCCCCGAGAAGCTGATTCCTCTGTTCATCAACAATATCCGCCACCGCAAGCCCCTGCCCGTATATGGCAAGGGAGAGAACGTGCGCGACTGGCTCTACGTGGTAGATCACGCCCGTGCCATCGACCTTATATTCCATGAGGGCAAGGTGGCAGAGACATACAACATCGGCGGATTCAACGAGTGGAAGAACATCGACATCATCAAGGTGGTGATTAATACCGTCGATCGTCTGCTTGGTCGTAAGGAAGGCGAGGATATGGACCTCATCACCTACGTCACCGACCGCCTCGGACACGACGCCCGCTATGCCATCGACTCCACCAAGCTCCAGCGCGAACTCGGATGGGAACCAAGCCTCCAGTTTGAGGAAGGCATCGAGAAGACCGTGAAGTGGTATCTCGAAAACCAGGAGTGGCTCGACAA
>JBJEAV010000334.1:0-8495 GCA_051869395.1 Prevotella sp. | reverse complement strand
GTGGACTTCAATGTGCCACTCAACGAGAATGGTATTGTAACCGACGAGACCCGTATCAAGGGTGCTCTCCCCACCTTGAAGAAGGTGCTTGCCGACGGCGGCGCTCTCATCATGATGAGCCACATGGGTAAGCCCAAGGGCAAGGTGAAGAAGGAGCTTTCACTTTCACAGATTGTTAAGAACGTGAGCGACAACCTTGGTGTTGAGGTGAAGTTCGCTGCTGACTGCGCCAATGCCGACGCTGAGGTAGCTGCTCTCCAGCCCGGCGAGGCCCTGCTGCTTGAGAACCTCCGCTTCTATCCTGAGGAAGAGGGCAAGCCCGTAGGTGTTGAGAAGGGCACTCCCGAGTATGACGAGGCCAAGAAGGAGATGAAGTCACGTCAGAAGGACTTCGCCAAGAAGCTCGCTTCTTATGCTGACTGCTACGTGATGGACGCTTTCGGTACAGCTCACCGCCGTCACGCTTCCACCGCTGTCATCGCCGACTACTTCGACGCTGACAACAAGATGCTCGGCTATCTGATGGAGAAGGAAGTGAATGCCGTTGACAACGTGCTCAACAACATCAAGCGTCCGTTCGTTGCCATCATGGGTGGTTCCAAGGTGTCTTCCAAGATTGGTATCATCGAGAACCTCTTGGGCAAGGTGGACAAGCTCATCCTCTGCGGTGGTATGACCTACACCTTCGCAAAGGCTCACGGCGGCGAGATTGGCGACTCTATCGTTGAGCTTGACAAGCTGGACGTTGCCCTTGGAGTTGAGAAGATGGCAGCCGAGAAGGGTGTTGAACTCGTGCTCGGTACCGACTCAGTATGCTGCACAGGCTATGACTTCAAGACATTCTCAGTGAAGGAAGGTGCCCAGATCAAGGTGTTCCCCTCTAACGCCATCGAGGCTGGTTGGGACGGACTCGACGCCGGTCCTGAGAGCCGTGAGAAGTTTGCCGCAGCCATCGAGGGGGCAAAGACCATCCTCTGGAACGGTCCTGCCGGGTGCTTCGAGTGCGAGGAGTTCACTCCTGGTTCACGTGCCATCGGCGATGCTATTGCCAAGGCAACTGCCGAGGGTGCATTCTCTCTCATCGGTGGTGGCGACTCAGTTGCTTGCGTAAACAAGTTCGGTCTTGCCGACAAGGTGTCTTACATCTCTACAGGTGGCGGTGCCCTGCTTGAGGCTATCGAGGGCAAGGTGCTTCCCGGTATCGCAGCTATCAAGGGTGAGTAATCACTCCCCCCATGGAAATAAAAAAGAGGGCGGTTAAGCAATGTTGCTTAACCGCCCTTCTTAATAAACTTACCTTTTGTTACCCTTTCTGCTCCAGTCCTTGAGCTTCGTGCGGTGGAACTTGTCCTCGGCATTCAGCACCTTCATCACCTTGCACGGCGATACGGCGTCCAGCATCTTGTTGTGATACGTCTGCTGTAGCTTTTTCATGTCGAGGTCAATCTTGTCCCTCTGCTTCACAGCGTTGCGGCAATCCTCCTCATTCTGCGGACATTTTTGGTGCAGCTGTTTTAACTTGTCAAAATACAATCTTTGTTTAGCGTACATTTCCCTCATTATGGGGAACAGCTTATTACATTCCTGCGGGGTAAGTTCAGCCTCTGCGGCTATGAACTTCTCCAGCTCAGCCACAAACTGCTCTTGCGAAAGCCGTTTGCCCGGGCGTCCGTTACCCTGCGCATTGATGCCCAGACTAAAAGTCAGGAACATCATCACCAAAACCAATATATTATTTACCTTCATTTGTCTTTAACTCCTTTAACTTCCTTAACTTCTTTAACTTCCTTAACTTCCTAATCATTCGCTTATACAAGCATATATGTCACCATTGTCGAGCATGGCGCAGTCGAGATAGTCATCCACATACTGGTCGTGCACCTGCTGGTTGTATTCCGCCATTGTGGCGTCCTGCTTTTGCGTCCCGGTGTTCTGCCATACAAGGTATCCGCCGAAACACACTGCCACAAGACAGGCTGCATATAGTAGCGGGCGAAACCTCAGGAGAAGCGTCTTCTCCTGCTTTTCGGGCAACTGCGCCATGAAGTCGGCGGCAAAGTTGTCGAAATAGCCCTCTGGGGTCTTGAATGGATTCTTTCTGTTCATAATCTTTTTCTTGTTTTATATGTTTGACGTATGACAAGCCCTGAGGTTTAATCATTAGCCTTAAAAAATTCTTTTATTTTGCTCACCGCTATATGATATGATGCTTTCAGTGCCCCTTCCGACGTGTTGAGCATCTTGCTTATTTCCGAGTATTTCATCTCGTCGTAGTATCTGAGCAGGAAAACGGTCTTCTGCACGTCGGGCAGTCGGGATATGGCTTCCTGCAGCAGGGCTTCGGTCTTGTCGCCGTCGAAGTATTCGTCTGCCATGAGCCTCTCGTGGATTGCCATGCCCGTGACGTCCGTCTGCGAGTCCGACGAGAGTATCGTGAGTGCCTGCTTGTGGCGCATGAAGTCGAGGCTCTCGTTGATGGCTATGCGGCAGAGCCATGTGGTGAGTTGCGAGTCGCCCCTGAAACTGTCGAGTGCCTTCCATGCCTTCATGAACGTGTTCTGTAGCACGTCGTTGGCATCATCGTGGAACATTACGATACGCCTGATTTTCCAGTACAGCATCTCGCTGTATTGGCCAACCACCTTGCCGAAGGTCTCGCGCCTTGTTTTAGGATTGAGCAGCTTTCTCAGTATGTCTTTATCGTTTTGCTGTTCCACTGTTTTCTCTCTTTTTTCTTTTTGTTGGACGTTTCAGTGCATGAAAGGTTTAATTCTTCTGTAGATAATTTCGTCGTATCCATAGACGTCGGGATATGTTTCCCATTTTCCCTCGGGAGTCTTGAACAGTGTCTTATATATAATATAAATAGGTACGCGAGGGGACACCTTCCTCGAGCGCGTCACCCTGGTGGTGTCGGCTTCCCATTTTGTGGCAATGTCGCCCACCATGAACCTGCCGAGGTCGAACGGTCTCTCCACCCTCACGCATCCGTGTGACACTCCCCTGTAATTGCGTGTGAAGAAGCCCCTCGAAGATGTGTCGTGCAGATATACGGCGAAGTCATTGGGAAATCGGAATATGATTCTTCCCAACGAGTTGCCCTCGCCCCCAAGCTGTGCCACCCTGTAATCTCCGCTCAGCAGCATGTCGTGGGTGACATGGGATGCGGGGATTCGCTTGCCTGTCTTGCGCTCGGCGATGTAGTAGTTGCGGTGGTCAAACCATTCCTGGTTGCCCGCGTGCCTTGCCACGTCGTGGCGTATGATGCTCATCGGGATATTCCATTCGGGATTGTAGTCCACCCTCTCAATCATGCTCGAGAGCAATGGGGTCTTGGTATGCCTCGTGCCGCATCCTATGCGCATCGACACCGTACTGTCGGCACAGAAGGCATACAGATGGAAGGCGGGGATATTCACCACCACGCTTCTTCCGTCCTCGCTCTTGGGCAACTCGGGGTTATACCATCTTGCGCGCTCCATGTTGCAGATTATCAGTCTTCTGCGCTTCTCGTCGGTGGTCTCGGCGAGCATTTTCTCCAGTTCGGCATATTCCTCCGACCTTGGCTTGCTCTCAGCGAGAAACTGCCCGATGTTGTGGTTTCTCACCCGGTTGAATGCCTCTGTATAGAACGCACTGTCGGGGCGCAGCGTCTTGGCGTCATATAGCCGGCGATAGCCCAAGTTGCGCCGTGTCGCGGTGGTGTCGATGAGGTCGAGTGCATTGAACGCCATGTATGGACTCACATATCCGTATCTCTGTCCCGCCACGTATCTGAGATAAGCCTTGGTGAGACGGTATTCCATTCTCGCCAGCACCTTGCTGATGCTGTTTTTTGAGTCGTCGAAGTCCAGTGTCCTCACCCTTTTCACGTCGTCGGCGATGAGCTGCACGTAAAACGACTTGGCTGTGAACCCGAAATTCCCCACATTCCCAAGATGGCTGAGCAGTGTATCTACCCTCGGGTCAACCCCCATGCGGTCAACCCACAGCAGTTCGCCTCCGTTGCGGTAGAATCGGCGTGTCTTAGAGTCGGTGGGGGTTGTGTCGTTGTCGGCTCGGCACAGGCGCAACAACTCGTGTCGCACTTCATCGTGTGAAATGCGACACTTGTTTATGCTCAGTGTATCAAAAGTTTTCAATGATAAATGGTCATAGGGATTCTTGTTGTCAGAACACGACAACAACACTCCACCCAAACAGGCGGCAATTCCTATGACAATGCTACGGGCGGGGATAATCTTCACTACAGGATTGTCACTTTCCTGACAAAGGAGTTGGTCTTTGCCTGGTTTTCAATCTTAACGATATAACAACCTTTGTTGACATTCAGGTCAACCCGTTGCGTATTGTTTTCAACCTTTATCTTGATGACACGTCGTCCCGTTAGCGAAACCACCTCCATGGTATGTCCGGCGGCACCGTTGACTACGACCGACGAGCCTTGCACGCTGACGGAGATTCTGTTTTCCTCCACCATCTGCTGCCCGTTGTCCGCCGGAGCCTCGGGATTGCTCGCCATGGCAGGCGTTCCCACAAGAGTCATTGCGGCCAAAACCGTCATTATGATAGCTTTCTTCATCATATTCTGTCTTATTTTTGCTGCAAAGATACGATTTTTATTGTGTATTTCAAAACTTTTAATATTAAAAAATGTTGAATAGTGCATTTTCTGTTGCCAATTCCGTGTTCGGGAATGTTTTTCTTGCCTCTTCGAGCAGTGCGTCCTCGTTTTTATACCTCTGCGAAAAGTGTCCGATGATAAGTTTTCCCGCTCCGGCGTCCCTTGCCGTCATTGCCGCCTCGGTGGCGGTTGAGTGGAAGTGTTTCTCTGCCCTCGCCTGGTCATCCGAGGTATATGTCGCCTCGTGATAAAGGCAGCTCACTCCCCTCACCATGTCGGCTATGCCGGGGTTGTAGCGTGTGTCGCTGCAGTAGGCATACGAGCGTGGTGGCTCTGCCGCTGTGGTGAGTCTCGCTGCGGGTATTGTCTCGCCCTCGGGCGACACCCAGTCGATGCCGTTCTTGATATTGTTGATTTGGCTTGTGGGTATGCCGTACATGTCTATCAGGTCGCGGCGTATGTGAGGCAGTCCCGGTTTCTCCCTGAACAGGAATCCGCAGCAGGGCACGCGGTGGTTGAGCGGGATGGTGCTGACGGTCATGCTTCTGTCCTCAAAAATTACCGCGTTGACATTCGGGTCTATCGGATGATACACCACCTCATACTCAATCCTCTGGCAGAAGAAGTCAAGCTCGCGCCTGAACAGGTCTTCGTATTCCGCCGCGGCGAATATGTGCAGCGGTGCTGTCCTGCCCAACATGCCGAACGTGGATATCATGCCGAGCAGTCCCAAGCAGTGGTCGCCGTGGAGATGCGATATGAAGACGTGTCCCAACTTGGTGAACCTTATCTTCGAGCGTCGGAGTTGCAGCTGCGTGCCTTCGCCACAGTCAATCATAAACTGCTTTCCCCGCAGTTCGACTATCTGTGACGAAGGGTTGTGCCTCATTGTGGGCAGTGCGCTTCCGCATCCAAGGATATAAATCTTGAATGGTTCCATCTTTTATTTTGCTCGTCCGTATTCGAACCGGTCTTCCTCGTTGTGGAATATCAGCGAGTCGGCGTCCAGCTTGTCTATGGTGAACCAAGCCGTCTCCTCCTGGTCGCCGCCTCCTTCCCTGACGAGGTTGAGTTCCAGTTTTCCGTCAATGATTTTCCATGACCTGTAATTGTTTGAAGTCTGTCTCACGCTCTCGGCTATACCGCCGTCCTTGATGCTGATTCCCACCTCGTCGCTGCCGTCGATGGGATTTGGCATCATCCATGTGCCCAACAGCACCGACTCGTTGATCACTGTCTTTACCCGCTTGTAGTCGGGCGATATGAGTACGGCGAGTCGGTCGCCGGGGGCGTAGTTGCCCATCACCTGGTTGTTTTCCCTTGCCTCCTCGATGTTGAGGTTGAGCGTGTCGCCCATGTCAGTCACGAGTTGCAGGCTGTTCATGGCGGCGTTCTCCCCGCAGAGTCCGAATATTGTCAAGTCCTTTATTTTCGAACTATCGACAATGGTGGTGTCCGTTGTAACTGTTGTCTGCTGTTGTTGCTTGTTTCCACAAGCCGTGAACGACATTCCCGCGATAGCGCCAAGCGCCAAATACACTAATTTTTTCATAATCTCATTGTTTTTATGTTTATTCATTCTTCTTCGCCTCATACCACAGTTTGTCCATCTCCTCCAATGTCATCTCGGTGAGCGGCTTGCCTATCTTGATGCTATGCTGCTCGATGTAGTTGAATCGGCGGATGAACTTGCTGTTGGTCATCTCCAGTGCGGTATCGGGATTCAGGTGGTAGAGCCTTCCGGCGTTTATCACGCTGAAGAGGAAGTCGCCCAGTTCCTCGGTGGATTTCTCCTTGTCGCCGCGCCTGAGTTCCTCCTCCAGTTCGCCGAGTTCCTCCCTTACCTTCGCCCACACGTCGCCCTTGTCTTCCCAGTCGAATCCCACGTTGCGCGCCTTGTCCTGTATGCGGTATGCCTTGATGAGCGATGGCAGTGCGGCGGGCACTCCTGCGAGCACGCTCTTGTTGCCGTCCTTCTCCTTGAGCTTTATCTGCTCCCAGTTCTCAATCACCTGCTGCGCGGTCTTGGCGTCCTGCATCCCCACGTTTTCGTTTTCGTTTTCGTTCCCGTTTTCGTTCCCGTTTTCGTCCTCCGGCACGTATGGCAGCGGCCTTGGCTCGGGCTTGCCCACCTGCGAGGGATGATACACGTGGGGATGGCGGAAGATGAGCTTGTCGGTCAGTTTATCACACACGTCGGCAATGTCAAACTGCTCCTTCTCGTCGCCAATCTTCGCATAGAAGCACACGTGCAGCAGCACGTCGCCCAACTCCTTGCATATATTCGCCGTGTCGTCCTTCATGAGGGCGTCAGCCAGTTCGAAGGTCTCCTCGATGGTGTTGGGACGCAGACTCTTGTTGGTCTGTTTCCTGTCCCACGGACAATTCTCCCTTAACGTGTCGAGAACGTCCAAAAGTCGCCCGAAAGCGGCCATTTTTTGCTCTTTTGTATGCATTTTCTTCTCAAAACATAAATAATTTCTGCAAAAGTACTAATTTTCCGCGAATTTTTAGTAATTTTGCCACGTTTTTTTATAGGATTTAAATATTTAACATAAAAAATAATGGAACTTCAAAGCAAATACGACCCCAAAGAAGTGGAGTCGAAGTGGTATCAGTACTGGTTAGACAACAAACTCTTCAGCAGTAAGCCCGACGGTCGCGAACCATATACTATCGTGATTCCGCCGCCCAACGTTACCGGTGTGCTCCACATGGGACACATGCTCAACAACACTATCCAGGACATCCTCGTGCGCCGTGCCCGAATGGAGGGCAAGAACGCCTGCTGGGTGCCCGGCACCGACCATGCCTCCATCGCCACCGAGGCAAAGGTGGTGAAGCGTCTCGCCGAGCAGGGAATCAAGAAGCACGACCTCTCGCGCGACGAATTCCTCAAGCACGCATGGGACTGGACCCACGAGCACGGCGGCATCATCCTCAAGCAGCTGCGCCGACTCGGTGCGTCATGCGACTGGGACCGCACTGCCTTCACCATGGACGAGACCCGCTCGAAGAGTGTCATCAAGGTGTTTGTTGACCTCTACAACAAGGGACTCATCTACCGCGGACTGCGCATGGTCAACTGGGACCCCAAGGCACAGACAGCCCTCAGCAACGAGGAGGTGGTGTATAACGACGAGCAGTCGAAGCTCTACAACCTGAAATACTATGTAGCTCCCGAGTGCGACTGCTCCGACGTGGAGAACGCCGCCGAGGGCAATGTCATCCACAAGGACGAAAAGGGATACTACGCAGTGGTTGCCACCACGCGCCCCGAGACCATCATGGGCGACACCGCCATGTGTATCAACCCCAAGGACCCCAAGAACCAGTGGCTCAAGGGCAAGAAGGTGATTGTGCCTCTCGTGGGACGTGTCATCCCCGTCATCGAGGACCGCTACGTGGATATCGAGTTCGGTACGGGATGCCTCAAGGTCACTCCAGCCCACGACACCAACGACTACATGCTTGGCAAGACACATAACCTCGACACCATCGACATCTTCAACCCCGACGGCACCATCTCCGCCGAGTCGCCCCTATACGTGGGCATGGACCGCTTCGACTGCCGCCGCCAGATTGCACGCGACCTCCAGGATGCCGGACTCATGGAGCGTGTGGAGGACTATAATAATAAGGTGGGATATTCCGAGCGCAATCCCGACACGGCGATTGAGCCGCGCCTCTCGCTGCAGTGGTTCCTCAAGATGCAGCACTTTGCCGACATCGCCCTGCCGCCCGTTGTCAACGGCGAGATGAACTTCTATCCCGCCAAGTACAAGGCAACCTACAAGAACTGGCTGGAGAACATCCAGGACTGGTGTATCTCGCGCCAGCTGTGGTGGGGTCACCGCATTCCCGCCTACTA
>JBJEAV010000333.1:0-1817 GCA_051869395.1 Prevotella sp. | reverse complement strand
TCCACTTCTTCTGCTCCTCGGCGCATCCGACGAACAGAATTACTACAATAAACAATAAAAACACCTTCCTCATGGTTTTTTAGTTATAAATTTGATTATAGGACATGATTTAAATCCTAATTCCTCTCGATATCAAGTAGGCCTCGCTTGCGCTCCACTCCGGATGCATAGCCCGTGAGACTGCCATTGGCACCGATGACCCTGTGGCAGGGGATGATGACCGCCAAGGGATTGCGATGGCAGGCTTGGGCAACTGCCCTTGCGGCATTGGGATTGCCGATGAGCGAGGCGAGAGTGGAATAGGATATGGTTGTGCCGTAGGGTATCAGCGACAACTGATGCCACACCGCCTTCTGGAAGTCGGTGCCGCATAGCCTTATGGGCAAGTCAAATGTCCTTCGCCCGCCGCGGAAATACTCGTCCAACTGCCTTAGGGCGGCAGTGATGCACAGGGGAACATCACCACTGTCCTCTTGCAACGTATCACTACTATCCCCAATAGCCTTATCTGTCCACCTGCAAGCGGTGAGCACATCCCCGTCAGACTCCAATCGCAACCACCCGAATGGTGACGGCATTATAGCAACAAATATATTCATTAACATACAAATCTTTCTCCTATACCCATATACCTGTTATTATTCGTTTATGATAACTATTGTAGCTATTCCATAGGCTTAATCATACTTTCAATGTATTCTCTTTCATCGTCGCTAATGCAGTACTTCTCGTAAAGCATTTCGTCTGTCCATGGATGAGAGAAATCTTGCATTGGAACGAAATGATAAACGCCAGCCAATGCATCTTGAGTAATCTTCATCGAAGATACAAGAATGCGGAATACTCTCGTTTTGAGGTATGACACAAAATTCTCCGCTTTAACCCATGGTGTTGTTTCCTGTTCATCGTTCGACTCAACTCCAAAAGAAGCATAGACATAGGTTTGTGAACATACAGAGTTACCCTCTGCAATGATTGGCTGACCAAGAATCAGCTGGTCGTTACCAGAACCTCCAGCTTTTGGAATAAACACCTTTATGTCAGGAATGGCATTGCTGTTTTTTCTGACATCGGATGAACGGACATAGCCTATTTTGCGATTATTATGTTCTAAATAATAAAGTTTAACGTCAAATTCCTCTGTCTTAATATCACTTACATCAAAAGGTGATTTCTTGCTTGCCCGTGGATTGGTGGGAATACCAAAAGGTGTGTCTGACGAAATAATATCTTCTACAAAACCCACATTATCCTCATTTGCTTTTGATACAACCTTCTGAACGATAGAGGCAAGACGTGGCTCTCTGATCATGACATCAAACTTATTGAGCGCAAGAGTCGTTGTTTCTAACGCACCGTTCTTGCGCAGTGTATATTCACAACTGCCGTCATAGTGTTTGTCACGTAGGAAATAGCAAATACCACCCTTGATTTCCACTTCCGGGAAAAGTTCTCTTGGGTTATGATATGCAGTCAAATGTGAAACCTGCTTAGATGTCAACATGTCTCTACGGAATTCGCCCAATAAATGCTCTCGACCACCAGTAAACCACTTGGAAGGAATTACGAGTGAACTCATTGCAGATGTTGATTCTTTTGCAACTCTACAGTAATACTGAAAGATCGGAGCATCATTGGTTCCACCAGATCCCCCTTCGTCCTGATAAGGAGGATTCCCTACTGCTATGTTTATACACATATCCTTTATCTTGTTTATGTAAACCTCGGCGTTATTGCCGATGAGGTCGTATGAATTAAATTCGTTTTCTATGTTCTCTATTGGCATTCCAAGTGCCTCGTAAACCTTGCGTGTGAAT
>JBJEAV010000332.1:0-1818 GCA_051869395.1 Prevotella sp. | reverse complement strand
GGGATCATGGGGACAGGTTCCTATGACCCGCAGTAATGCCATTATATATTATTGATGTATCATCTGATTGATAAGGTTGCAAGCTCAGAGGCAGAAAGGTTGCAAGCTCAGAGGCAGAAACAACAGTATAAAGTAAAAAACAGAATAAGTAATAAAGATATGCTACCATTACAACAAGCGAGAGAAGTGTGCGACTCGGTGATTGAATACATCAAAGCTACATTCCGATTCAAGAAGAACGCACAAAAATAGGCACCGTATATCTCGTGAAACCGATATAAACTAAACAAAAGACCTTGATTCATAAGAACCAAGGTCATTGTTTGTGGGCGCTGAGGGATTCGAACCCCCGACCCTCTGCTTGTAAGGCAGACGCTCTGAACCAACTGAGCTAAGCGCCCTATCGCTTGTTTGCGGGTGCAAAGGTACAACAAATTTTTGAACCCACCAAATATTCAAGCGATTTTTAATGGATTTTAACCAAATTACTTAATTATCTGCTCAAGTTTGCTGATATTCTTGCGAATTTCGGCATCTGTGAGAGAATAATTCTGCAAGTCGCCACTGATAAAGCGGTCGTATGACGGCATGTCGATAAGTCCATGTCCGGAGAGGTTGAAGAGGATGGTCTTCTGCTCACCGCTCTCCTTGCAACGCTTTGCCTCGCGGATGGTTGCGGCAATGGCATGGCAGCTCTCGGGAGCGGGGATGATACCCTCGGTGCGCGAGAAGAGAATACCAGCCTCGAAGGTTTCGAGTTGGGGGATGTCAACTCCGTGCATCATCTTGTCGCGGATAAGCTGGCTGACTATACTGCCCGCTCCGTGGTAGCGCAAACCTCCGGCATGGATATTAGCCGGCTTGAAGTCATGACCAAGGGTGAACATTGGAATAAGAGGTGTATATCCTGCCTCATCGCCGAAGTCATACTGGAACACTCCACGGGTGAGCTTAGGACAACTTGCAGGTTCGGCGGCGATGAACTCTGTTGTCTTGCCGTCAAGGATGTTATGGCGCATGAAGGGGAAGGCAAGTCCACCGAAGTTGCTTCCGCCACCAAAGCAGGCTATCACCATGTCGGGATATTCACCAGCCATCTCCATCTGCTTCTCTGCCTCCAGTCCGATGACTGTCTGATGAAGGGTCACGTGGCTCAGCACCGAACCGAGGGTATATTTGCAATGAGGTGTTGTTGTAGCCAACTCCACTGCCTCAGAGATTGCAGTGCCAAGCGAACCGGGATGCGTTGGGTCAACGGTCAGGATATTCTTTCCCGCACGTGTTGACATTGAGGGCGAACCGGTGACTGCCGCTCCGAAGGTGCGCATGATTGAAGAGCGATATGGTTTCTGCTCCATTGTAATCTTCACCTGATATACGGCGGCATCGAGACCAAACACCTTGGCTGCGTATGAAAGAGCTGCTCCCCACTGTCCCGCACCAGTCTCGGTGGTGACATTGGTGGTTCCCTCCTGCTTGCAGTAGTAGCACTGAGGCAGGGCGGAGTTTATCTTATGGCTTCCCAACGGATTCACGCTCTCATTCTTGAAATAGATGTGAGCGGGAGTGTCGAGAGCCTCCTCAAGAGCGTATGCACGCACGAGGGGAGTACTGCGGTAAAACTTATACTTATCCCTAACCTCCTCGGGGATATCTATCCAGGCATGCTCCATGTCGAGTTCCTGTTTTGCACACTCGGCAGCAAACACATGACTGAGGTCTTCGGCAGTCAGGGGTTCATGGGTTGCCGGATTAAGAGGCGGCAATGGTTTGTTGACCATATCGGCCTGAATGTTATACCACTGCTCTGGAATCTGG
>JBJEAV010000331.1:0-1820 GCA_051869395.1 Prevotella sp. | reverse complement strand
TAACTTAATATTTTATCTCCGTGTCTCTGTGTCTCTGTGTTTAAATAATTATTGTATGGTTAACTCCTTGACAAAGGGTTTGTCGAAGCCTTCAACGTATATCTTTACCCTTGCCTTGCCCGCCTCGGTGGTGGATTGCAGTCGCACGAGTCCCTCGCCGAAATATGTGTCGAGTTCGGTGGTGCGCCATGAGTCCTTGCGTCGCATGTCGCCAGTCTCCACACCAAGCAATCTTATCGGTCCCTCCACTTCAACGCGGAACTTTCTTGGCTGCATCTGCTGGATGAGTCCGTCCTTGTCAACGAGGGTGAGACGGATATGGCTAACGGTGTTTTTTGCCGATTCCATCGAGAAATCTGTCGCCATGGTGGAGAGTGTCGTGTAGTCGGCGTCAAGTCGCACGTCGGCTACAGGTCCGTGGTTTATCAGTGAGTCGCGCATCACCTCCTTGCCGCCCTTGTATCCCACGGCGAGCACCTTGCCCTGGCGTGCCGGCAACTGGATGGTGATGCAGTTGTCGGGATAGTCGGCAGTAACACGAGGCTTCAGCGGCAGTTGGGGATTGCTCCACATAGGGAAGAAGAACTGAACCGAGTCGCAGGTGGTATAGCATCTCACCTCCACGCAGCGCGAGTCGGTATATGGCAAGTCCCATGTGTCTGCCATCGGGGGATACTGCCAGTGGTCGGTGCCTATAGCCTGGTCGAAACAGTTGTCGCGCACCACGAGTTTGAGATAGTCTTTCTCGGGATTCCATGCAGGATGATAAAATGCAGCCTGCGGACGCTCCTTCAGTGTCATGTCGAATGGACACGAGCACCAGCCCTTGGCGGGCCATGGCGATGACTCTCCGAGATAATCCACTCCCGCCCATACGAATGAGCCGGCGATGAAATCATTGTCCTTGACGTAGTTCCAGGGATTATATTCGACAAAGTCCCTTACCACTTCCTCTCTCAATCCCGAGTAATATACGAATGCCTCTGCCACGAACATCTTGCGTTCGGGATGACGCTTGTGGTCGGCAATCATTCTTTTCTCAAGATAGTTATATCCCACGAGGTCGGTCACGTCGCCAAACTTGTCGGCGAAGCCCTGTTGGCATGCCACCATAGTGGGGCGTGTGGGGTCGAGTTTCTTCACAATAGCGTTAAGTTCACGGGCGCGGTTCACTCCCTCGTCGTCTGTCTTCCATGCCTCGCTCACCTCATTGCCGATGCTCCACACTATCACCGAGGGATGATTCCTGTCGCGCAGCACCATATCGGCAATGTCGCCATGGGCATTGTCGTCATAGAAGGGTTCGTAATATCCCGACTTCCATTTGTCGAAAGCCTCGTCGAGCACCAACAGACCGAGTGAGTCGCACATGGTGAGGAACTCCGGCGAGGGCGGATTATGCGAGCAGCGGATGGCATTGCACCCTATGCCCTTCAGAGCCTTCAGTCGGCGGAGCCACACCTCATCCGGCACTGCCACGCCAAGACTGCCCGCATCCTGATGCAGACACATACCCTTGAGTTTCATGTTCTTGCCGTTAAGCCAGAACCCGGTATTTGCGTCAAAGCGGATATCCCTGAATCCAAACCAGGTCTCCACCTCATCCACAACCTTGCCTCCCTTCTTTGCTCTCGTAACAAGGCGGTACATCGCGGGCTTATCCGTGCTCCAAGTCTTCGCTCCCTTCAGCACAAAGCTCTCCCCGGAAAAAGCCCCCACAGCCTTCTCCCCCTCATAAATAGTATGAGAAAAAGAAAAAACACCGGGTCGCTCCTGCCTTCCGTCCATTTCCGCCCTCACAAAGACGCTCCCGTCGCCCT
>JBJEAV010000330.1:0-1821 GCA_051869395.1 Prevotella sp. | reverse complement strand
GCCTCTTGCTCAGGATATTCAATGCCGGCGGCCTTTCCAGCCTCGATACATTTCAGCATCCATGCCATGTTGCGTCCTAATTGGCGCATGGTCTGCATACCCTCAAGGTCCTGAACAACCTCTTCGGGAGTATTGCCGTGTACCTCGTTCCAGTAGTTAGACGAAACAACAGGCATACAGGCGAAGTTGAAGTATCTGTTCATATCCTCAAAAGCACCCTGGGCACCCCCGCGGCGACAGCTTACGATAGCTGCAGCGGGCTTGTTGTAGAACAGTGATGCCTTCGAGCAGAAAGCCCTGTCCATGAATGGCTTGATGAATCCCGATGTGCCGGCAAAGTGTACGGGAGTGCCGAACACGAATCCGTCACAATCCTTGACCTTGTCGAGAAAAGCGTTCACGCAGTCCTCGCCGTTCCAGCACTTGAAGCTCTTGGCGCACTTGCCGCATCCTATGCAGCCCATTATGGCCTTGTTGCCACACCAGAACTCCTCAGTTTCTATTCCAGCCTTTTCCAGTTCCTTTGCCACCTCCATCAGGGCGGTATGTGTGCAGCCCGTCTTATGCTGGCTGCCATTTACCAATAATACTTTCATAACTTTTCGTATAAATCTTTGCTTTCAGACGGCAAAGTTACGTATTTATTCTGAAAAACGTGCAATCCGTTAAGCAATATTATGATTTATCTTTATTATTGTGTTTTTTTGTCGGATTAGCCCTGAAAGGGCGGCATAACCGAGCACAGGGTATAAACCCTGTGTATTATATATGTTTTTCTCCTCCCCCCTCCCTCCCGCCACCGGCGGGAGGGAGGGGGGAGGAGAGAGGGGAGACTCCGTTGATAGGGCTTATGCCCTATCCTATGTTATGTCGCCCTTTCAGGGCTTTACTTCACCGGAATCTGAATTATCGACAGCCATTTCTCAGGGTCTTCCTGATTCCATATACCATCAACATACACTGTTCTTGGATGTCCTGCAATCTCATATCCCTTTTCCTCAAGATATTTGAAAGCCTCCGTGTATGACTCGTAGAATCGGTCATACGGACCGTAGTGCTTCATGCACAGGGCCTTGGGCACCTCTTCCAACTGCTTGAACTTGATGATGGCAGAGTCCTTGCCCATTTCCTCCACCTGCTCGCAGTATTCGATGTCGATGTCAGTAGGAGTGTATTCCTTGTTGTGCTCAATTGTGAAGCAGTAGCCCGCAGCCGAGCACTTGCAGCCCAGTCGCTGCATTTCAGGACCTATTACATTTACGCACAGTTCGCCGAGGTCGCTGTACTGTTTGATAACTCTGCGGTGTGAAGCCACGATGATAGCAGGCAAAGCCTGAATTGAAAATTTTTCCATTGTCTTGATGTTCTTTTTGGAGTTCACCGTGTCGATGAGCTGTTGCCTTCGCTTCAGCAGTGTGCGAATCTGTCTGTTGCACTCCGTCAGTTTGGCGTTGATCTGTCCGATGGTCGGTTCGTGGTATTCGTCGTCATAGAGGTCTTTTATCTCCTCCAATGAGAATCCCATATTCTTCAGATCTCGAATGCCATTGAGCCTTTGCATCTGTTCCAAGGCATAGTATCTATAGCCCGTCCACTTGTCCACCTCGTATGGAATCAGCAGTCCCATCTGTTCGTAGTGTCTCAGAGTCTTGACCGTCACTTGCATCAACTTGGAGAACTCTCCGATTTTTAACTTTGTTTTTTCACTCATTTTTCTCGCGAGATTAAACGTTGTTGTTTGAATTCGGCTGCAAAGTTAATGTATGACCTAAGGTACGAGTCAAGACTTTTTCTGAATTTAACACTACTTTAACATTTTAT
>JBJEAV010000329.1:0-8575 GCA_051869395.1 Prevotella sp. | reverse complement strand
ATTTTTAATTTTTAATTGCGTAGGCCTTGAGTATGCGCTGGTCATCTATTGGGCGGTCATTCTTGTCGGTGGCAGTCTGCTGGATTTTCTCCAGTACATCCAGTCCTTCAACGATTTCGCCGAATACGGTATAGCCTCCGTCGAGATGAGGTATGCCGCCTATGGTCTTGTATGTCTCGCGCATCTCGGGAGTCAGTTTCACGCGGTAGCCATACAGGGTGTCGAGGCGTTGTTGCATCTTGTCGAGTTCCTCGTCGGTGAATTTCTTTCCCCATGCTAAGTAGAAATGGCAGGCGCTTGACTCGCGGTAGGGATTCGCCTCGTCGGGCTCGCGGGCGGCAGCCAATACACCACGGCGGTGGAATATCTGTGGCAGACGCAGTTCCTGTTCCACAGTCCAGTCGAGGTCTCCCTCACCGAGATACACTCCCGGGGCGGCATCCTTGCTCTTGGGATCTCCACACTGAATCATGAAGTCCTTGATGACACGATGGAAGAGTAGCGAGTCATAGACATGCAGATTCACCAACTTAAGGAAGTTGTCGCGGTGGAGCGGAGTCTCGTCGTAGAGCCTTAGGCGGATGTTTCCCGCCGTAGTCTCGAGCATCACCTCCGTGCCTTGGGGCTTAACCTCCGCAGACTTCTGTCTTGTTACGGCAGACTTCTGTCTTGTTACGGCAGACTTTTGTTTAGTTGCCGCAGGCTTTTGTTTGTTTTGTGCATGTGCCGAGAAGCCTAAAGTGAGGCACAGCATTAAGATTAATTTTCTCATACTAAATGTTTGTATTGATTAAAAAATGTAATTATTTCCATTAATATTCTCTGCAAAGGTAATCAAAGTTGCTTATAAAACAAAAATATAGGGCAAAAATTTTCGTATTCCCAATAATTTTTGTACTTTTGCAAGCAAATGTTTAAATTTAAATGAAGATATGAGCAAGTTAGTAATCAACAATTATGAAGAGTTTGCCGCCATGCTCGGCAAGAATCTTGGTGTTTCGGACTATGTGGAACTCTCTCAGGAGCGCATCAACATGTTTGCCGATGCCACCCTCGACCACCAGTGGATTCATGTGAATCCCGAGAAGGCTGCCGTGGAGAGTCCATTCAAGACTACCATCGCACACGGTTATCTCACTCTCTCGATGCTTCCCTATCTGTGGAACCAGATTATCGAGGTGAACAATCTTAAGATGATGGTCAATTATGGTATGGACAAGATGAAGTTCGGGCAGGCTGTTAAGTCGGGTGAGTCTATACGTCTTGTTGCCGACCTTGAGTCTATAGCCAATCTGCGAGGTACGGTGAAGGCTGAAATAAAGTTCCGCATTGAAATCAAGGACCAGCGCAAGCCGGCACTTGAGGGACATGCGTTGTTCCTTTACTACTTTGAAAATTAGGAATTAGGAATTAGGGATTAGGAATTAGGAATTAGGGATTAGGAATTAGGAATTAGGGATTAGGAATTAGGAATTGAGGCTGTCGAGCATTATAATAAAGGTTATATTGCCCTTGGTGTTGGGAGGCGCAATATTGTATTGGATGTATCGGGATTTCGATTTCGGTAGCATTCGTCATGTCTTGTTTAATGAGATGAACTGGATGTGGATGCTGCTGTCGTTCCCTTTCGGCATTCTGGCACAGGCTTTCCGTGGATGGCGGTGGCGCCAGACATTGGAGCCTATAGGTGAGCGGCCGAGAAATTCAGTCAGTGTCTATTCAGTGTTCATATCATACGCAGCGAGCCTTGTGGTGCCGAGAGTGGGGGAGTTCACGCGATGCGGAGTGCTGAAACGCTATGATGGCGTGTCGTTCTCCAAGGCATTGGGAACGGTTGTCACCGAGCGAGCCATTGACTCATTAGTGGTGGCGGGTTTTTCAGGGTTGACATTACTGTTGCAGTTGAACATATTCAACGTGTTCTTCGACCGCACGGGCACAAGCGTGGAGTCGGTGCTGAGCCGTTTTTCGCTGATGGGATATTTCGTCACTGCGGTTTGCGGACTTTCAGCATTTGTACTGCTTCATTTCCTACTCAAGAAGCTATCTATATATAATAAGGTGAAAGCCACCTTTGGCGGAATATGGCAGGGAGTGATATCGCTGAAGAACGTGAAGAACGTGCCGCTCTTCATATTGTTCACCTTCGGTATATGGGCGAGTTATTTCCTGCATTACTACCTGACGTTCTTCTGTTTCGACTTCACGTCGCACTTAGGGTTGGGCTGTGCTATGGTGACCTTCGTGGTGGGTAGCATAGCTGTACTCGTGCCTACTCCCAACGGTGCCGGTCCATGGCATTTCGCTGTCAAGACGATGCTCATACTGTATGGCGTGTCTGACCAGAATGCCCTATACTTCGTACTCATCGTACATACCGTGCAGACAATGCTCGTGATACTCATGGGCGTTTATGCTTGGGTGGCGGTGTCATTTCTTTCGGTGAAAGAGAGGAAATTAACTTTAGCAAGTAGTAAAAAGGAGATAAAAGGAGATAAAAGGAGATAGATGACATATGTTTTAAGACGGCTATTACTATTGTCTTTTATCTTCCTGAGCGACCATAGGGAGCAATAACTTCTTATTACTCCTTTTAACTACCAAAAGGAAACTTAAATTAAAATATTAATAACCTATGGAAATTAAGAATCTACAGCCGGAATGTATCTGGCGTCATTTCGATGCACTTACACAAGTGCCACGTCCGTCAGGACATCTTGAGAAAGTACAGCAGTTCCTTCTTGACTTCGCCGCAAGCGTGGGAGTTGAGGCTTTTAAGGATCCTGCCAATAATATCGTGATGCGCAAGCCTGCATCCGAGGGTATGGAAAACAAGCCGGGCATCATCCTCCAGGCACACATGGACATGGTGCCGCAGAAGTCGCCCGAAAGTACTCACAACTTCGAGACTGACCCCTTGCAGACTTACATCGACGAGGAAGGATGGGTAAGGGCCAAGGGTACTACCCTCGGTGCCGACAACGGTCTCGGTGTAGCTGCCATCATGGCTGTGATGGAAGACAAGACACTGAAGCACGGACCGGTTGAGGGCCTTATCACCGCTGACGAGGAAACGGGTATGTATGGAGCAAACGACCTGCCCGAAGGTGAACTCCATGGCGACATCCTCATCAACCTCGACTCGGAGCATTGGGGCAAGTTTGTCATCGGTAGTGCCGGTGGCATAAACGTTACTGCCACCCTCGATTATCAGGAAGTGGAGACCGACGCTGATGATGCAGCCGTGAAAGTGACGCTTAAGGGTCTGCGTGGTGGTCATTCAGGCTTGGAGATACACGTTGGTCGTGCCAATGCCAACAAACTGATGGTGCGTTTCGTGCGCGAGGCCATTGCCGAGTGTGAGGCACGTCTCACCACATGGCACGGCGGCAACATGCGCAATGCCATTCCTTATAAGGCTGAGGTGGTTCTCACATTGCCAAAGGAGAATGTTGAGGCTCTCAAGGAGATGGTGGATGACTGGCGCGAAACCTTCATCGACGAATACAAGGGTATCGAGAACGGCATTGAGTTCTTTGCCGAAGATGTTGAAACTCCGAAGACGCAGGTGCCCGTGGAGATCCAGGACAATCTCGTGGATGCCATCTATGCCGTTCACGACGGTGTGGTGCGCATGATTCCCGCATATCCAGATGTTGTGGAGACCTCCAGCAACCTCGCCATCATCGACATCGAAGGCGGCAAGTCGCTCATCAAACTTCTGCCCCGCAGTGCGCGTGAGGACATGAAGGACTATGTCACCACAATGATTTCAAGCTGCTTCTCAATGGCGGGCATGAAGATGGAGACCTCCGGCAGCTACGGCGGATGGGATCCAAATCCCGACAGTCCGCTGCTTGCCAAGCTCATGCGCATATACAAGGAGCAGAACGGCGAGGATGGCATTGTTCAGATAGACCATGCCGGACTGGAGTGTTCAATCATCCTCGGCAAGTACCCCAACCTCGACGTGGTTTCAATGGGACCGGACATCCGTTCGCCTCACTCCACCAATGAGCGCGCACTCGCAAGCTCAGTAGAGCCGTTCTGGCGATTGCTGACAGCTGCGCTGGAGAAATAGTGATTAGGGATTAGGAATTAGGGATTAGGAATTAGTTGAAAGTGTTAAAAAACTGTTACGTGGAACAGAAAATTCCTAATTCCTAATTCCTAATTCCTAATTTTTTTGTACCTTTGCACCCGTAAACAATAAAAAAGTAATATTATGGACGATTATCACGCGGAAAACTTCAAGAATTAAGGCGTGAGGATGAGGCAAGACGCCAATCCTCTTGCCCGAGATTTTGTGTGAAAAAGAAAACGGATTGGAACAATGAAAACATTCTGGAACTACAATGGTGGTCTCAGCACCATCAGTGAATGGCAGCCAAACTGCTGGATACAGGTAACGTGTCCGACAGAGGAAGACCAGCTCTACCTCGAAAACGAGTTTAACATACCCGACTATTTCATGCCCGACATCAGCGATACCGATGAGCGTGCCCGCTACGAGTATGATGACGGTTGGATGCTTATCATCCTGCGTATTCCATACGTCAAGGAGATACGCTCGCGTACACCATATACCACAGTGCCGCTCGGTATCATACACAAGCGCGATGTCACCATCACCGTGTGCTACTACGAGACAAACATGATGATCGACTTCGTGAGCTTCCAGCAGAAGAGGGGAGAGGGATTCACCGACTATGTGGATATGACATTCCGCCTCTTCCTCTCGTCGGCGGTATGGTATCTGAAAAGGCTGAAGCAAATTAACGGACTCATCGAGAAGGCGAAGCGCAACCTCGACCGCGAGGTGAACAACGAGTCGCTCATCGGACTCAGCCGACTGCAGGACTCGCTCACATATTTCATCACATCTATACGTGGCAACGAGACACTGCTGTCCAAACTGAAGTTCAAGCTGCAGATTGACGAGCTGGACGCCGACCTCATCGAGGATGTCAATATCGAGATGTCACAGGCGAGGGAGACAACCAATATTTACTCCAACATTCTGGAATCGACAATGGACACTTATTCGAGCATCATCAACAACAACATGAACACCGTGATGCGTACCCTTACGTCGGTCTCGATTCTCATGATGTTTCCCACACTCATAGCCAGTTTGTTCGGTATGAACCTTATGAACGGAATGGAAACCAATCAATACGGATTTGTCATTGCAATGGTCATTTCAGTGGCAGTTTCTGGTCTATTTTGGTGGATTTTCCGTCATAAAAGGCTTATTTAGTTGAAAAAACACAAAAAAAACCTAATAATGTTAGGTGGTTTCGAATTTTTTTACTAATTTTGAGCCTAAATTTCGATGATATAACTGAATCATTAACTAAAAAAGTTTGAATGATGGACTCTGAAAACAACGCCCTTGAAGTGGGCAAGACCGTATTTCCAACCTACGCCACAAAGCGTGAGGTTCTCGACCGCGTGCGCGAAATAGCACACGGCGAGGCTGACCCCGACAAGGACGAAGTGGACTATCTCAAGACAGTGTTTTACAAAATGCACATCGCAGAACGTGATGCAAGTTACAAGGAATATCTTGAAGGCGGAGGAGACCCCGACGCTTACCAGATTGTTCCCGACGAAGAGGAAGAGGCTTTCAAGGCTGAGATGGGCATAGTGAAGGAAAGACGTGCTAAACTCTTCCGCGAACAGGAGGAGGAGAAGGAGCGTAACCTGCAACGCAAGCTCGAGATTATCGAGAAAATCAAGCAGATGGTGACCTCACCCGAGGATGCCGGCAAATCTTATCCTGAGTTTAAGGCACTGCAGCAGGAATGGAAGGAAATCAAGAGTGTGCCTGCCACCAAGGCTAATGAGTTGTGGCGTACCTACCAGCTCTATGTGGAGCAGTTCTACGACATGTTCAAACTCAATATCGAGGCACGTGAATATGACTTCAAGAAAAACCTCGAACTGAAGACGAAACTGTGTGAGGCTGCCGAGAAGCTTGCCGCCGAGGAGGATGTCATCAGTGCATTCCACCAGTTGCAGAAACTGCATCAGGAATATCGCGAGACGGGTCCTGTTGCCAAGGAACTGCGCGAACAGGTATGGGCAAGGTTTAAGGCTGCAAGCACTGTGGTGAACAAGCGCCACCAGCAGCACTTTGACGAACTGAGGTCAAAAGAGGAGGATAATCTCGTGCGCAAGACTGCCCTATGCGAGAAGGTGGAGGCTATTGCCGCCGAGGAAAACAAGGGTTCGGGCGATTGGGAGCGTCATACCCAGCAGATTATGGATATCCAGACTGAATGGAAGACTATCGGTTTCGCTCCGCAGAAGATGAACGTCAAGATATTCGAGCGTTTCCGCGCTGCATGTGATGACTTCTTTGGCAGAAAGGCTCAGTATTTCCGTGAGCTTAAGGATACATTCAAGCTCAATGCCGAGAGAAAGCGCGCATTGGTGGAAAAGGCCCGCTCGATGATGGACAGCACGGAATGGAAGTCAACGTCTGACAAGTTTATTGCCCTCCAGAAGGAATGGAAGACCATCGGTATGGTGCCCAAGAAGCAGGGTGACCAGTTGTGGGAGGATTTCCTTGCCGCCTGCAACCATTTCTTCGAGGCGCGCAATATTGCCACATCCGGACAACGCAACGAAGAGCAGCAGAATCTCGAGCGCAAGCGTGAGATAATTGAACAGTTGAAGGCTCTTGTTGATACAGAAGATGTTGACGAGGCTCAGAAGACCTTGCAACAGCTTGCCGAGGAATACAAGGCTGTAGGACATGTTCCGTTTAGGGAGAAGGACAAACTCTATGACGAATATCACGCTGCCGTTGACGCACTGCGTATCAAATTCGGTATCACTCCGGGCAAGCCACGCCGTCAGGGCGGAAAGTCACGCCGAGGCGGAGAGAATGCACAGCCTCAGGATGAGCGTGCACGTCTGATGCGCCAGTATGAGTCACTTAAGAGTGAGATACAGACATACGAGAACAACATAGGATTCCTTAGCGTAAGCAGCAAGAAGGGCAACAAGCTCATTGACGACATGAACCGCAAGGTGGAGAGACTCAAGAGCGAGTACGAAGCTGTGAAGGCAAGAATTATTGCCATCGACAAGGAAAACGCGGCTGAGTAGTTTTTCTTGTGTTATTATGAGGAGTTAAGGAGTTAAAGGGAGTTAACTCCTTAACTCCTTAACTTCCTTAACTCCCCAAAATCTCACTCCTTAACCAACGCCTCGCACAGCTTGCGCTGTAGCACTCTCGCATCAAGCACCGACATCTCGCTGTCCATGATGGCGAAGGCGAGTGTATGCCCGTTGGCTCCCTCACAGAATCCTGCCAATGAACTGATGCCGTAAGGGTGGGAGAGTGTGCCCGTCTTGGCACGTATCTTTCCGCGTAGTTTCGGACCCGCCATCTCGCGCACCAATGTTCCGTCCACGCCAGCTATGGAGAGGTTGCGGTTGAGCGATGCACGTATATACTCGTTGTGATAACCATAGCGCAGGATGGTTGTGAGTGCAAGTGGCGAGAGACAGTTGTGGGTACATAGTCCGCATCCGTCGTGGATGCATAGCGATGGACTGTCAAGTGACAAACTGTCAGTTATGAACTCTCTCAGGTATTCAACTCCAGATGTCACAGGGTCTCCTTGGGGATTCACAGTCTTGCCGATGGTATAGAGCATTGCCGTGGCCTGCGTGTTGGAACTGTTCTTCCACATCCTCTTCACCACATCGTCTATATACCTGCGTGTTATATGCAGGCATTTTGAACCTTTGGGCACTGCCGCCATCACTACCTGTTCGTCATTTATTGTGATACCTTGCCCCCTTAATGATGCCTTCAATGCTTTTACAACCCGGTCCTTGCCCTTGTAAAACAATCCGTATTTTGAGAATGTCAGATCCCATGGAAACCAATGCTCCTCACTCTTCACCGGCTCGGTGATGGCAAGGTCAATAACCAGTTTCCCGCTTATGCGCTTTATCCCCTTTTTCTTGGCAGCCTTGGCAAAGTCATTAAGGTCGGGAGCCATCAGTTGTGGGTCAAGTCCGGCGCGGAAGGCAATGTCACCGTTGAGTGTTCCGTCGGCAGCCACTGCACCACGCATGAAAATAGCAGTCCAGTAATGATATTTGCTGCCCAACAGCCTCAGTCCGGCTATTCCCGACAACAGTTTCATACATGATGCCGATGGCAGTGCCAATGTGTCGTTGCAGCCATATACAGGCATGTCCGCCGTTATGTCATAGACATGAAAAGCAAACTGGCCTTCCGGTCTGGGTTTGCTTGCAAACTCCTGCAGTCTGCTTACGAGAGCTGTATCTACAGTAGCCCCTTCCTTCACAATTTCCTCGGTTGCCGTTGTCACTTCCTCGTCTTTATTCCCCGAGCAAGCCTTGACACACAGGATGATGCACACCGTTAAAACGGCGAGCATAATCACCCCTGTTGCCAGGCAACTTCTTTTAATTCTTCTTCCCATATAGCTTAAATATTTCAATAAGTGATGCAAAGGTAATAATTTATTTTTATATAACCAAATAATACAGCAAAAAATCTTCCAACGTATTCCTATTATATGAC
>JBJEAV010000328.1:0-8584 GCA_051869395.1 Prevotella sp. | reverse complement strand
AGTTAAGGAGTTATGAAACATAGCAAATACTTTGTATCGATGATATACATGATGGTGATATGCCTGCTGATGCCACTGATGGCGATGGCCCAGGTGAACAATGCCGTGAAAAGGGATTTCGGCACCAACCAGATGCACGTGGTGACTATCGACAATGACGTGACGTACTACAATACCAACGACGTGAAGGAGGTGAAATTCTACGGAAGCAAGATAACCGTCAAGGCTAACGGAACTGCCTCTGACGACGTGTTCGGAGGAAACGCAAGCGAAGTGGGGTTCTCGCTAAAGGCTAAGCCTGCCGCCTCGGGAGTGTTCGCAAATGATGCAGGAGAGGTGGAAATCGCCGAGGCAAGGGGATGGCAGGAATCACTCTACGTGGAATGGAAGCCAATGGACGGTGCCGACTCATACAACGTGTATGTGAAGGGCGGACAATATGCCGACTACACGCGCATCGACAGGGAATTGGTGAGAAACTACGGCTCATACGCAAGGGCTGACGTGCTTGGGCTGAAGGCCGATGGCGGATACAGCGTGAAGGTGGTGCCAGTGGCAGGCGGTAAGGAAATAGAGGAGGCTGCCAACGAAGCGACAGACATGAACGTGGTGAACTATAGTCGCGAGGGATTCGCCCATCTCAACTATTCGGGCATAGGGGCATACAACGACGACGGCACGCTGAAGAGCAACGCGAAGGTGCTGTACATCACAGCCGAGACTGCCAAGACGGTCACGACAACGGTGCTTGTGGGCAAGAACATGACCGAAATAACAGGTCTGCAGTCAATACTCGACGCATATCAGAAAGGCACCGACACAACCCCTCTCGCCATACGCATCATCGGAAAAATCACCAAGGAAGACCTCGACCATATATCCAGCTCGGCAGAGGGACTGCAGGTGAAGGGAAAGAACAAGTACTCCGAGATGAACATCACACTGGAGGGCGTGGGCGAGGACGCGACGATAAGCGGATTCGGCATATTGGCACGCAACTGCAAGGGAGTGGAATTCCGCAATTTCGCCATCATGATGTGCATGGACGACTGCCTCTCGCTTGACACGGGCAACTCGAACATCTGGATTCACAACATGGACTACTTCTACGGCAATGCGGGCAGCGACAAGGACCAGGCAAAGGGCGACGGAACCGTGGATCTGAAGGCAGGGACGAAATACGTGACCATCAGCTATAACCGGTTCTGGGACAGCGGCAAGTCATCGCTATGCGGAATGGGAAGCGACGAGGCTAACTATATAACATACCACCACAACTGGTTTGACCACAGCGACTCGCGCCACCCGCGCATCAGGTGCATGAGCGTGCACATCTGGAACAACTACTACGACGGCGTGGCGAAATACGGCGTGGGAGTGACCTCAGGGGCAAGCGCATTCGTGGAGGCAAACTACTACCGCAACTGCAACAAGCCGATGCTCATCTCCATGCAAGGCTCTGACACAGGAAGCGACGGCAAGGGCACTTTCTCAAGCGAGGACGGAGGCGTCATCAAGTCATACGGGAACATCTTTACCGAGAGGACGAAGAACTTCAAATACGTGACTTATCAGCAGAACAACGTGGAGTTTGACGCTTACGAGGCCAAGACGAGAAGCGAGGAGGTGCCTGCCGAGGTGAAGGCAAAGAAGGGAGGAACAAGTTATGACAACTTCGACACGACCGACGAGCTGATGTATTCATACGCGCCACAGGCAGCCGTGGATGTGCCTGAGAATGTGACGGGAGCCTACGGGGCGGGACGCATGAACCACGGAGATTTCATATGGGATTTCACAGGAAAGGATGCCGACTACGATGTTGACACGGCGTTGAAAACCGCGTTGCAGAACTACAAGTCGTCGCTCGTGGGGATATTTTAGGAGTTTAGGAGTTAAGGAGTTAAGGAGTTGCCCTGAAAGGTTGGGGATGCGCAGCTAAGCCCTGAAAGGGCGATATAACATAGGATAGGGCATAAGCCCTATCATTTAGTTCCTCCTCCTCCCCCTCCCTCCCGCCATCGGCGGGAGGGGGAGAGATAGGCTATACACAGGGTTTACACCCTGTGCTGTTTTATGTCGCCCTTTCAGGGCTTTCTTTTACCACCGCCACGGCGAGCCTTTTTCATCTCCTCGTACTTGGCCTTCTGGGCGTCGGTGAGCACTGCGTTCACCTGCTTGTCGAGTTCCTGACGGTCGGCACGCATCTGCTCTCTCGAAGTCTCCGCTCCAGACTTGCGCTTCTGCTCGAAGTCGGTATAGATGGCGGTAATCTTCTTCTGCTGGTCGGCAGTGAGATCTAATTCCTTAGCCATGTTATTCACCATTTGTTCAACGGTCATCTTCTGACGACCACCTCCGCGCTGTGCGGACATGCTGCCCACGCCCATCAGGACGGCAACAGCCAAAATCATAATCTTCTTCATAAATTTTACCTTTTTAATGGGTTGTATATGCCTCTTTGACGTGGCATAAGGCAAAAGGTTTAATCAGTTATCATCACGAATTATGATGATTTAACATTGCGTACGCAGATATGAAATCATACGTTTTAGGTATTGCAGGATTGGGAAAAATGCCGTACCTTTGCACCCGAAAAACAACGTGTAGTGTCTGACCACGTAAATCCAGTTGTATTTATGCGATTAGGCCATAAGGCCACCTATTTTATTTAGATTATGAGAAAGTCAATATACAAGATGGCTATATTAAGCCTGTCATTATTTATGGTTTTGCCCTTGGCGGCACAGCGTGACTCAACCAAGGTTCATGGCAAGCGCCACGGCAAGCACATCGACAAGGAGATGAAGCTTGACGAGGTGGTGGTTGTGGCCGGTGGAGTGAGCAGGGTGAAGAAGTCGGCATTCAACACTATCGCCGTGGATACAAGGGAGATGCAGAACACGACGAAGAACCTGAGCGACGCCCTGTCGAAGGCTCCAGGACTGAAGCTGAGGGAGTCGGGAGGAGTGGGTTCCGACATATCGCTGATGATGGACGGATTCAGCGGCAAGCGAGTCAAGGTTTTTATCGACGGAGTGCCGCAGGAAGGCGTCGGAACGTCGTTTGGACTCAACAACATCCCCGTGAGCTTTGCCAACAGGATTGAGGTGTATAAGGGTGTCGTGCCGGTGGGATTCGGCACGGATGCCATAGGCGGAGTCATCAATGTGGTGACCAACAAGAGGCACAGCGGATGGCATCTCGACGCGTCGTATTCCTACGGTTCGTTTAACACCCACAAGTCGAACGTCAGCTTCGGACAGACATTCAAGAGTGGACTGACATACGAGATAACGGCCTTTCAGAATTATTCTGACAACGACTATCGTGTGAACTCATCCGTGGAGGACTTCGAGACAGGAAGGATAGACCGCGAGAAGAAAGAGAGCGTGAAGCGATTCAACGACACATACCACAACGAAGCGGTTGTGGCAAAGCTTGGACTCGTGGGCAGGAAATGGGCCGACCGACTGCTCTTCGGCGTGACCTGGTCGCAGATGTACAAGGAGATTCAGACGGGAGTGAGACAGGAAATCGTTTATGGCGAGAAGCACAGACGCAGCCATGCCATTCAGCCGAGCTTGGAATACGTGAAGCACAACCTGTTCACCAAGGGATTCGACGTGACAGTGACAGGAAGCTACAACCGCGACGTGACAACCAACGTGGATACCGCTTCATACAAATACAACTGGCGAGGGGAAAAGGCATTGCTAAACTCACCGGGAGAGCAGTCGCTGATGCACGCAAGAGCCACCAACCACAACTGGAACGCCACCGCCACATTCAACTACCAACTGGGCAGGGCGCACATGTTCACACTCAACAACGTGCTCACCGACTTCCGCCGACGCAACGCATCGCTGCTAACGGCTGAGACCGTGAGCGACGCCATCGACAAGCGTACACGCAAGAACATCACGGGAATGCAATACCGGCTGACACCGTCGGACAAATGGAACCTGTCGGTGTTCGGCAAATACTATAACCTCTATGTGGCTGGCCCCGTGGCTACCACCGAGACCATGGACAACTATGTGAAGACGAGCCACACGATAGACTTCTGGGGATACGGAGCTGCCGCCACATGGTTTATCACCGACGGACTGCAGGCCAAATTGTCTTACGAGAAGGCTTGCCGGCTCCCAACGATCGAGGAGATGTTCGGTGACGAGGACTTGGAAACGGGTGACATCGGCATCAAGCCCGAGCGCAGCGACAACGTGAACTTCAACCTCAGCTATTCGAGACGCATCGACAAGCACTCGTTGTATGTGGAGGGTGGTATCATATACCGTGACACCAAGGACTATATCCAGCGCAACATCACAAGCCTGAGCGGAGGAAAATATGCAGCATCATACATCAACTACGGCAACGTGCTCACCAAGGGCTACAACTTATCGCTGCGCTATGCCCACGGACGATGGTTGAGCATAGGGGGCAACTTCACCAAGATGAACGTGTGCGACAATATGAAGACTGCCATGAGCTCAACGGCTGCCAACATCAACTACAAGGAGCGTATGCCCAACCTGCCTTATCTCTTCGCCGACTCGGACATCAACCTGTACTGGCGCGACTGCGGACGAAAGGGCAACACGCTCTCGCTGACATACGACAACCAGTATATGCACAGTTTCACATACTACTCGTCGCACATCGGAGCTAACAAGGACGACTATGTGGTGCCCAACCAGTTTGCGCACAACATGGTGCTGACATACAGCGTGATGAGAGGAAGATACAGCGTGTCGCTCGAATGTCGCAACTTCACCAACGAGAAACTCTATGACAACTTCTCGCTGCAGAAGGCCGGAAGGGCGTACTATGGGAAGGTGAGGGTACACTTTTAAGAATTAAAGAATTAAAAATTAAAGAATTAAAATATTAATATTAAAGATATGAGAAAGTATTTTAGGATGGTGACCGCAGCCATGATTGCGGTGAGCCTTGCGGCTTGTTCGGATAGCGATGACGTGGTGGGTGATGTTACGCCGGATAATCCGGATGCCCCTGGAGTGACAACAGGGGCAGAGGCATTCGCCCTCGCCACATCACTGCCCGACGGTGAACAGACTGCCAACGTGCTGCTAACATCACAGAGCCTCACGGAAGGCTCGGTGTCGGCAATCAACAACGGACTTGTGAACGACGGAGCCACGGAGTGGGTATTCTATGGCGAGAAGTATCTCTATGCTCTCACCTACAACCAGGGCAATGCGGGAACGACCCGCTCATACGTGCTCAACAGCGACGGACAGATGAAGGCGCGTTCGGCTGAATACAAGGTGACGAGATTCACATCCTTCGGCAAATTCGGCGACTATATCCTGTCTGCATCCACAGGCGACGGTCTTGCGGAATATGCCGACGCAAACGGCAATCTGCCCAAGATGTTCCTCTTGACTTATCTGGACGTGGAGAAGGAAACCGCAACACAGAGCGACTCGAAGAACACCGCCAACTATATGTCGGAGAATCTCTTCGGCAACGGCGAATATGCCATGCTGTCGGGATTCCTTGAGAGCGGAGGCAAACTCTACAGTGCCGCCATCAGCATGGGATTGAGTCCTTACGGTTCGGCTATCGACGGCGGCAAGTATATATTGGCGGGAAACGAGGATCTCGTTAAGCAGGAAAGCGGAGGCACGGGAAGCGGAGCCTACGTGAAGGGCGAACTGCAGGGAACACAGTATCCCGACGAGTGCTGGGTGGCCATCTTCGACAACGAGAAGCTCGACGGCAGGAAACTTATCAAGACCGACAAGATAAGCTATGCCTGCGGACGCTACCGCTCGCAGTACTACCAGTCGATATGGGCAGCCGACAACGGCGATATCTATGTCTTCTCGCCAAGTTATGCAAAGACCCTCACCGATCCCCGCCAACAGACCAAGCTCGACGCGGGAGTGGTGCGCATAAAGGCAGGGGCAACGGATTTCGACCCCAACTATTATTATAGTATCGAGGCTCAGAGCGGCGGTAAGTCATTCCTGCGCTGCTGGCACGCCGGAGGCAACTATTTCCTGCTGAGGATGTACGACCGTCCGTTCTCGGAGAAGGGGTATGTGGCTACGGAGCTTGCCATCTTCAACGGCGACACCGGCAAGCTGACCTTCGTGAGCGGTCTGCCTGCCACGGACACCATCACAGACTTCGGCAAGATGCCATACGTGGAGGGCGGAAATATCTACATGCCCGTGATGACATCCGACGGCTATCCCGCCATTTACAAGATTAATCCCGCCACCGCCACTGCCACCAAGGGACTGAGCGTGGAGGTGAGCATTGTGACGGCTGTTGGAAAAATTAAGGAGTAAGAATTATGAACATCAAGAAATTATTTAGAAAAATCCATTTGTGGTTGTCGGTGCCCACGGGCATCATCATCACATTGATATGCTTCTCTGGAGCAATGCTCGTGTTCGAGAAGGAAATAACGGAGGCCTGCAGGCCTGAACTGTATTTCGTGAAGGAAGCAAAGGGAGAGCCCATCCCTATGCAGGAACTGATGGAGAGGGTGGAGGAGACACTGCCCGACTCGGTGAGCATCTCGGGAGTGACAGTCTTTCCCGACAATATGAGAACTTATCAAGTGAGCCTGTCAAAGCCCCGACGCGCGTCCATCTACGTCAACCAATACACGGGTGAGGTGACTGGTCGCTCGGAGCGCCTGCCGTTCTTCGACACAATGTTCCGCCTGCACCGATGGTTGCTCGGAGTATCGTCAAGCGACAACGGCATAGCATGGGGAAAACTGCTCACCGGAGTCTGCACATTGGTATTAGTGTTCATCCTCATCACGGGAATACTGATGTGGCTCACCAACCGCAACAAACCGCTGAGGGCAAGCCTTGCCATACACGTGACAAAAGGATGGGGACGATTCTGGCATGACCTCCACGTGGCTGGCGGCATATATGCCACGATATTCCTGTTGGCATTGGCACTGACAGGACTGACATGGTCGTTCTCATGGTATCGCACTGGATTCTATGCCTGCTTCGGCATTGAGTCGTCGGCTGAGGGCGGAGCTTCGCATGGCGGAGGCGCATCTCACGGAGGAGGACGCCATGGAGGTGGCGAAGGCAGACACGGAGGTGGCGAAGGCCGTCACGGTGGCGAAGGCCACGGATTCCATCACCGCTCGCCCTATCGCCATTGGGACGAAGTATTGGAAGAAGTGGCCAAGCAGAATCCTGGCTATCGCCAGATAACCCTGAAGCCCGAAGTGGCGGAAGTAGTTCCCGAGGGAAGACTGAGCCTGAGAGCCACCGACAAGTATTCATACAACAGGAGAAGCGGCGAGATAACCGACGTGAAACTATACTCGTCGGAAGGCAAGGACACAAAGGTGAGAAGCGGAGTGTATATGGTACATACCGGCAGTTGGGGTGGCATCTTCACCCGCATCCTCACCTTCCTTGCTGCACTCATAGGTGCCACACTGCCTCTGACAGGCTACTGGCTATGGATCAGAAGACAGACACGCAAGCACAATAATCACTGACGCATCATGACCGCCTTGAACCCATCGGCATACTTCTTGCCGATGGGCAATGGGCGGTCCTCGCCTGAAATGGAAACTTCAGTCGAAGTGAAGTTCTGCACACGATGGCGTGCTATGAGGTAAGAGCGATGGATGCGGATGAAATCCTCTGAGGGCAGCATATTCTCTACGACATGCAGCGGCACCTTGCTCTTCAACTTTGTGCCGTCAATCTTGTGAATGCACACATAGTTCTCCAATGACTCAACGTATGAAATAATATCAGTCGGTATGCTGATATTCTTGTATTCAGCCTTCACAGTGATGTTTTTTGTGCCGACGGGAGCGCCCAACATCAGGTCGCGCGCCACAAGCCAGCGTTCGGCCTTCTCGATAGCCCTCACGAAACGCTCATAGAAATATGGTTTCTGAAGGAAATCCACTGCATCCATATCATATCCGTCAACGGCATAGTGGGAGTAGGCAGTGGTGATGATCAAACATGTGCTGTCAGGCAACTGGTGTCCGATGTCGAGTCCTGACATGCCGTTCATCTCGATGTCGAGCATGACAATGTCAGGACGCAATTCCTGAATACGCATAAGTCCCTTTTGCGGCACTGTGTAAGCCTCGAGCCTTATGCCGCCTCTTCTTTCGCAAAACTTACTGACGATGCTGAGAGCTACAGGCTCGTCGTCAATGGCAATAATGGTTATCATCTTAGTTATACAATTAGGTTTTATTTTCTATTAATAATCTCACTCTGAATATATTGTCCGCCCCTTGGCTGATGTCAAGCCTATGGCGGCCGTCGGGATAGAGAAGGGCAAGCCGCTTGCGGCAGTTGTCGATGCCCATCTTGTTGGTTGGCTTTCCCTCCCTGACGAATACTGAATTTTCCGATTCAAATGATATCCTATTGTCTTTTTGTTCTATGTGTATCCTCACGAAACAAGGTTCGCATGAGGATATGCCATACTTGAAGGCATTCTCAACAAAGGTGACGAGTAGCATTGGAGGTATCAATGCTCCGGGATGCTGAACATCGTAGGTGAATTCGATGGTCGCCATATCGTTGAGCCTCAACTT
>JBJEAV010000327.1:0-1835 GCA_051869395.1 Prevotella sp. | reverse complement strand
GAAGCATTCAGAGACTTGGGTTTCAAGTTGGAAGAAGAGGAAGGCATGGGTTACTGTTTCAACTACGAGGGACTGAACCTGCTGTACATGTACAATGAGAACGATGAGGAGTTTCTCAACATTGCACTTCCTGGCATCGTTGAGGTGGAGGAAGATAGGATGTTGCAGATATGTGCCTTGTTGGAGAAGATCAACTCCACGTTGAAGTATGTCAAGACCTATATGCTTGGGAACAGCGTCTGGTTGTTCTATGAGCGTGAACTGTTTGGCGAGGAAGACCTGATGACGGTAATCTCACGCATGATACTTCATTTGGAGGCAGGACTTGTCTTTGCTCGCAAGGCGATGGCAGAGATTGAGGAAACGATGGCAAACGATTCCTCCGATGATGACACTGCTGAAAGTGCTGAGGAGATTGTGGCAGAGGAAATTGCAGATGATGAAGATAACGAATAAACAGGAGGGAAAGACTATGACAAAGAAAGAAATGATATTGGAGGCTATCGAGAGCATCGGCTACAAGCCTCATGTGGATGATGACGGCGACATTTGCGTCCGCTTCCAGATGAAAAGCATCTTCTTTTTGACGGGTCAGGAGGAAGAGCAGTATATTTCCGCTATTCTGCCCCAGTTCTCTGAGGTGAACGAAGGAGAAGAGACCCTTACACTGGCAGTCTGCAACAAGGTGAGCCGTGAAGTAAAGCTTGCCAAGGTGTATATTGACCAGACATTGAAAAGCGTGACAGCCAGCTGCGAGTTCTTCTACACCGACATGGAGAGTCTGAAGAACAACGTGGAGCATGTACTGAACATCCTTGGCATGGTGCGTTCTGCATATCACAAGGCAAAAGCTGAATTTATGTAAATCATATAAGGTATGGCTATGAAGAAATGTATTATCCTATTTATGGCGGCTATATTAGCCTCTTGTTCTGACACGCAACTGGCAGAGAGCATTGCAGATGTGAAAGAGTCAGAATTGGTCAAGGAGGATGCCAATGGCAGCGCAGTGATTAATGCACTTGTTGAAAGGGCACGCTGGGGTGACGGTCAGGCCTATTTGCAACTTGCAGACTGCTACAGGGACGGCATCGGCGTGAAAAAGGATTTTCTCGGAATGATGGTCATGGTGGAACAAGCGCGAGCCCATGGTGCCATTCATGACGAAAAGGAATATATGGCACAAATCCCCGATGATAACGACATCAAACGTTTCTGTAATCTGATTGACAAAAGCAGTGACCAACTGAGAGAGGGGAAAGACAGCATTATGGCGCAACTGGCTACAATCGACAGTCCCGACGCACACGCATTGTTCGGTGTTCTGTGTGTGGAAAGCGGTGATTCCATACGTGGCTTTGAAATCATAAGGGATGCCTCTGAGCGTGGAAGTAATTTTGCGGCGTTGCTGAATGCTTTGCCGGACTGGAAAGGAAATATTCAGCCTGATAAAGTGAAGCTGGAACAACTTGCGGAAAGAATCCCATTGGCATATAATCTGCTCGGTAAACTCAGTCTGAAGCCAGACGAAAACGGCATGATTGATGAGAGAAAAGTCGCCTACTATTATATGAAAGCTGACGAACATGCATTGCTATCCCGGAGAGAAGCCAGATGGTTGCTCGCTTATCATAAAGATGTGGGCATTCCTCAGTTGACCGAAAGTGATGTAAAGAGATTGGAAGCATTCATCCGTTTTCCCAATGAGAGAGTTGAAATCGTTGCAGATACAGTGAGTGTGGATAGTATAGAATAAGATAACCAATAAATGTTTGAAACGATGGAAGAAGTAAAGGACAAGCAAGAGATGAAGAAGACGCAGGTCTTCAATGTGA
>JBJEAV010000326.1:0-1843 GCA_051869395.1 Prevotella sp. | reverse complement strand
GTGGGAGGCTATGGCGAGGTCGCCCTTACCCGCAATTTCTATAGCGACAATGTGTATCGCTATAGCGACCCTAAGAAATATGCCAACGACCCGAGTCATGGGCGGTTTGACATTCCACATGCAGTAATCTATATAGCTTACGACTTCGGTAAGGGATGGATTATGTCGTCGGAGATAGAATTTGAACACACGGGCACGGGTTGCGCACAGGAAAAGGAGTTCTCGGAGGGAGGAGAATGGGAACAGGAGATAGAGAAAGGCGGAGAGGTGGAACTTGAGCAGTTTTGGATTCAGAAGTCGTTCTGCAAAGGGTTGAACGTAAGACTTGGACATATCATCGTGCCCGTCGGATTGCTCAATGCCCACCACGAGCCGCTTAACTTCTTCACAGTGTATCGTCCAGAGGGCGAGGGAACTATCTTGCCCTCCACATGGCACGACACAGGATTGAGCCTATGGGGTCGGGTAGGGGATTTCCGTTATGAGGCTATGGTGGTGGCTGGTCTTGACGCATTCCTGTTTAATCGCGAGAACTGGGTGCAGAACGGAGCCGGTTCGTCGTCGGAGTTTAAGGTGGCAAACAAATATGGTTTTGCCGCACGACTCGACAACTATTCGGTGAAAGGACTGCGCATCGGTGTGAGTGGATATTACGGCAAGGCTATGCACAACTCCTTCCCCCACGACCTTGAGGGCGACAAGTATAACTCTTCGGGCGAATATGAAGGCAAGAAGCAGTATGACAACGTGAAGGGAGTGGTGGCGATAGGTTCTGCCGACTTCACCCTCAACCGATTCAACTGGATTGTGCGGGGAAATGTAGATTATGGATATGTGGGCGATGCCGCAACCATCAGCAGCATAAAGCGCAACCTCACTGCCAACAATGCCCCATATAAGAAAACACCCGTGGGCAAGAATGCTCTGGCATACGGCATTGAGGCCGGATATGATGTCTTTTCGCAGTGGTCGAAGATGAGAGCAGACAATCAGAAACTGTATCTCTTCGGCAGATATGAATACTATAATTCATACATCCCCTCGCCCGAACAGCAACAATATGAATATACGGCAAAGAAGCGTATGGCATTGGGCGTCAACTGGATGCCCGTGCCTCAAATTGTGGTGAAGGCGGAATATTCCAAGCGATTCCTCAAGAGCCAGTATAACGACGAGCCTTCTGTATCGTTGGGAATAGCATACCAGGGATTCTTTTTGTGAATGAGGAATGAGGAATTAGGAATGAGGAATTAGGAATGAGGAATTAGGAATGAGGAATTAGGAATTAGGAATGGGCTGCGCGACGTTAGTAGGCGGATGCCACTGGGAGCGTGGGCGTCTCGCCCGCGGCCTGTCGAGAAAACATATATCTTCCCTCTGCGATGTTTTTGATTACTCTCTACGCAGGCCGCGGGCGGGACGCCCACGCTCCCAGAGGCTGCGCATCGAAAAACCACGATTCATTGCACGCCAGCATTCTCATCTACAGACTGATAGGTTACTTTCGAAACATGAGTTAAATAAAAATATATGAATAGAGTAATTATGAAGACGGGATTGATGATGGCCATGGGAGCCATCATCTCCCTTGGAGCGTCATCTTGCAGTGACGACAACAACGAGAATCAGGAACAGGGTAACAATGGTTCTACCCTTAGTGTTAACGAACAGAAGATGGAGGCTATAGCCGAGCAGTATGTCAGCAACACTATCTATAAGACATACGCTGCCATAGCCAATGCCACTGACCAGCTTTATTCACAGTTGGCAGACGTGGCAGACAGATTCAAGGCCAATCCTGAAAGCGTGAGCCAAAGCGACATCGACAAGATCTGCTCCACCT
>JBJEAV010000325.1:0-1848 GCA_051869395.1 Prevotella sp. | reverse complement strand
AAAATCTTCTCATAACAAATTAATTATTGAATCCACTTTTAAAGTGGGAGCAGTAATTCTTAATTCTTAAGTCTCACCTTTCCACCTTGTATATATAGTCCCTTACCAGCTTCCTTTATCCTTTTTCCGTTAAGGTCGTATATATAGTCGGGAGCAATCGCTTTGTCCGAATTCTTTATGCTGCCTACCGATGTGGTGTTGCCAAGCGATATTTCAGCTGCATTCACCACTTTTCCTCCCGGATTGACAAGCATTGCCACAAGCTGAAGGTTGTTCTTGTCGCGGATAGTGATGTCCGACAGGTCGAGCGTGGTGCTGTATGTCTGCGGAGCGTTCTTGGTGATAGGAGACGTGATGCTGCCCTCGATACCGTTCAATGCTCCCCAACAAGCCCTCACTAAGTTCTCAACATTATAATTGGTCAATAGATAACCGCCATTAACAAACTCATCAAAATCCTCAGGCAATCCTTCCTTTCCGGAAAATCCGCTCAAGATGGCCTCTTCCAGCCAATTTTCTTCGCCCATCCCCACTGTCAGCAGAGGACTTTCCTTCAGATAAAGTTCCAAATGGTAAGGGGCATCCTCACGGTCGTAGAGGAATGTCGTGGTAACGTCCACGTCAATGGCTGTACACTCGTTATCATGCCATCTTGCGTCAATACCTACAGTTGCTTCAGATATGAGGGCATTGATATAGTCGAATGCCTCGTTGGTGGAATACACCATCTCCGCATTGTCATCATATAGGTGGTAGCCTCTATATGGGTCGATGGCAGGCAAAGCGCGGTCGAAGCAGAAGTTGCTGAGGTTGTTGTAGTAATACTTTCTCACCACTTCCTGATAGTCGTTGCATCTGAAGCAGTCGCCGCTGTTAGCTCCTAAGATTATCGCCTTGTCTCCATAAAGCTCCTTCAGCTTGCGCTCGCCCACAATGTTCAGCGGCATCAAGCAGTTGGCTGCATTTCTGAAACTCTCAACAATGGTGTTTCTCGGTGCTGACTCCGGCAATGTGACGAGCACTAACGACATGCTCTTTGCGTCAGAGGTGTTGTCTTCACCATCCACCTTGGTAATCTCCACATTCATATAGTGGCATCCGTCGGTGTCGGGGGCGTCAATATTGCCGACAATGGAACTCAATCCGAATGCCGCAAACGGATACTGGAACGTATAGGTGTATTCCTTTGTTTCCCCTCCATCAATGTTTATGGTATATGTAAGCGACTTGATATCCTTCGCACTGCGGTTCTTCACAGGCAGGATATACTGAAAGGCCTTCTCTCCAGTTTTCTTTACATACTCTGTCTTTTCATACAGAGCCACGCTGTTGTTTTCCACATTCCTTGCCTTGACGTGCGCTGTCACTGCGGCTGCACCGCTAAAATCCCTTAGCTGACCCAAAAGAGGTCACCGTCATCTCCGTTGCAATATATGAACAAACTTTTGTCAGCTGGAGTTTTGCCGCCTTCCGGGTCATCTGTCCATGCGAAACTGGCAGCGAATCCATCTTCTGTCGGTCGAGCCTGATAGCCAATATAGGCTCCGCCGAACGGAACAATGTAGTCCTCAGGCAACTTGGCGCTCACTCTCCATCTTCCCTTTGCGTCAGGCTCGGTGGGCAGTTCGCTTGGCGTGAGCACAATGTCAAATTTTTCGAGACTCAGGCTCAGCTTGCTCGTCACGAAAAGGCGAATGTTTGTCAGATGCTCAACGTCAGTGGCATAAAAAGCCACCTCGTCAATCACGCATCCTTCCATCTCCTGAGGAATCATTGCCGCCGTACTGTTATCTACTATCATAGCCGCTTTTGTCGGAGACAGATAGCCTTCCGGCTGGTCGTTCCACC
>JBJEAV010000324.1:0-1852 GCA_051869395.1 Prevotella sp. | reverse complement strand
TAATATACCGACATGGCAAACATGCCGAGGGCGGAGATGAGTATCGAGACAAGCATGAAGGTGAGAACAAGCGACATCGTGTTGCGTTGGGTCTTCAAGTTGTCGCTGAGTCGTTTCTCAAAATAGTCGCAACCCATTTCGAGTGGTAGGCCGGTGAGTTCCTTTGCCACTTTGCTGCAAGTGTTCCTCACAGCGGCAAGAGCCTTGTCGTGGTCGCCCTGTGTCTTTATCAACATCGAATAATAGAACCCGTCGTGAGGAGCCACCTGAATGGCGTTGTAGAAATTCTTGGTGTCGTTAGGAATGGCTCCGCCAGTGCGGAATTCGGCAATCACACCGCAACATTCATATTCTGGTTTTCCATCCCTGACTCCAAAATAGGGTTTCTTTGCCGACACCCCCAAAAAGCGTTTCCCGCTTTCGGTTATCCACACCTTATTGTCGGTGGGCTCGCAATATTGCTCTATCACTTTTATGCCAAGCAATTTCATTGCCGTGGAGTCGAGTCGGCACATTCTTACCCATGAGATGACATCACCCTTTTCGTTATGAACGCCATTCATACCACATTCCAATGGCGAGCCGCCTCCAGGGATAGCCTCCTCCACTTCGGGCAGCGACTTCAGCCGGTTTGCCAATATCTGCTGTTGTTCGAGTTTATAGCCAATAGAGCCTGTGAATGCCATGATTATGTCGTCTTGGTTGTAGCCGTAAGGGAGGGCGTAGAGATGATGCATCTGCAGGGTCATAGTCAATCCCACGGCGATGAGAACCGTACTGACCACGCCTTGAGCCGTGATGAACACCTTGCTGAACCACATCTTGCTCTTTATCCTTAGACTGCCCTTCACCACGTCGATGGGATTGAAGCGCGACACGACTATTGCGGGGATAATGCCGCATATAAACGATATCACAAGGAGTACTGACACGGCAACAAGCAACATCAGTGGAGAAAAACCGAGAGAGAGTTTCGTGTTGAGCATGTCGTTGAACACGGGCAGCAGGCATATTGCCATCAGCATACCTATGATGAAGCAAGCGAAGGTGAACAATGCCGACTCCTTGAAATATCGCATTACCACTCCCCACACGCTTTCGTCCAAGAGTCGGCGCGTTGCCATCTCTTTTGCCCGTTTGCCGGCTTGCGCCACGGTAAGGTTGATATAGTTGAATATGGCGCATACGAGAAGCACGAGAGCCACGGCAAGTAGGATGTCAACCAACTTCTTGTCGCCTTGGCGGAATTGCCAGTTGGTTGTTTCGGAGAAATACAGTTTGTCCATTCTGACCAACGATGAGCCCCAAAGAAACTTGCCTTCATTCTCGCGTGAATAGTCGAAATTTTTCCAGTATTCCACGTATTTGTCGAGAAGTTTTTCATTCACCTTGTCAGGTTCGGCATCCTTGGCAAGTCGCACGAAGGGCACGGTCTCACCGAAGTTGTCCATTCTGGGCATGTTTTCTTCCTTGTATTTCATTGAAATCATCACATCGTATGGCTCGAATACATCCGACTTGCCGAAGTCGGGCATCACTCCCGTTATCTTGAATGTGAGCGTGTCGTATTTCAGAGTCTTTCCGATTGGGTTCTCGTTGCCGAAGGCTTTGGCGGCAAACGACTCGCTCACAATGGCTTCGTTCTCGGACGTAAGCACCCTGTCGCGCCGGCATCCACGAACTTCATAGCCGAAGAACTCGAAGAAATTCGGGTCGATGGTATATACATCCACCTTGAAATAGTTGCCTCCAACCATAAACCCGGGGATATTGTTTGCGGTGGCAATCCTTGTCCACTCCTTTATCTCGGGAATGGAAGGAAAGAATTCCTGTGCCGTTCCCCATGTCATAC
>JBJEAV010000323.1:7109-8692 GCA_051869395.1 Prevotella sp. | reverse complement strand
TTATTTCTCAATCAGGTTCTCCACATTGTTCTTCACAAGGCGGTCGCCCTGGCTGTTGACAATCTTCACGTTGTCAAAGAGGATGTTCTTGGCATATTGCAGCTCCGCGCCTTTCTCGCATACGAACAGGGAGTTCTTCAGTTGAAGATTGTCAAGCGGCATCTCGGGCAAGCCGTTGAAATAGATGGCACGCTTGGCTCCTTGGCAAGTGATATTCGAGATGTAAAGGTTGCGGAAGCATGGGGTTTCCTCGGTCACTGGCGGCACTGCGTCAGCCTCCGACGTGGTGTTGTCGGCCTTGCCTGCCACGGGTTTGTTGGCATAATAAAGGTCGAAGGTGAAGGCATCGCCTTTTATGTCCACCATGTTGATGTTCTCCACGTAGATGTTCTCAACTACGCCTCCCCTGCCTCGGGTGGATTTCAGGCGAAGCCCCGTGTCAGTGCCGTTGAAGAGGCAGTTGTGGACATATATGTTCCTTGCGCCGCTCGACATCTCGGAGCCAATGACGAAGCCGCCGTGTCCGTGCAGCACTGTGCATCCTTCAATCAGCACGTTCTGGCATGGCATCTTCCAGTCGCGTCCTTCCTTGTTCTTGCCGCTTTTGATGCAGATGGCGTCATCGCCCACGTCGAAAGTGGAGTTCTTGATTATCACACGGTTGCAGGATTCCAAGTCAAGTCCGTCGCCGTTCTGTGCATACCATGGGTTGCGTATTGTCACATGGTCTATAGTTACATCCTCGCACTTCAGCGGATGGGTGTTCCATGCGGGGGAGTTGCTGAATGTGGCGTCCTTCAGCAGCACTCGCTGGCAGGAAGTGAACTCCAGAAGCACGGGACGTTGTGTTACCCTGCGCATATCAGGTTTCCCGGGCTTGCCTGCAAGTTCGTCGTCCTTGGCGTCGGGATACCACACGCTTTTCATCTCGATGCCCTTGCCCGAGGTCAGTTCCTTCCACTGTGATTCGGTGAACTTGCCTTTCTTCGACGGTCTCCAAGCCTGTCCCTGAGCGTCAAAAGCCCCCGGACCGGTTATTGCCACGTCGTGCTTCTCATACGCCCACAGGGGAGACATCTTCTTTTGTGCGGTATTTCCCTCATACACAGAAGTGACAACAGGATAAGCGTCAAAGTCGGTGGTGAAGAGCACCAGCGCTCCCTGCTCAACATGCAGTTCCGTGCAGTTCTCAAACTGTATGGGTCCCGTAAGCCATATACCGGCAGGTACAATTAGTTTGCCTCCGCCTTTCTTTGCAAGGTGTTTCATCGCCTTGGCGAATGACTCTGTGTTCAGAGTTCCGCCGTCGCCCACGCCGCCGAAGTCCAAGATACTGACGGTGTAGTCGGGTATCACGGGTTGCTGAACGTCGGGCATGTTGAATGGACATGAACCTTTGGCATTAAGATACTGTGTGCCACAAAAGCACATAACTAATAATAGAATAAAATAAATTAAATTAGTTTTTTTCATAATTTGTCGCAATTTGTGGGCAAAGATAATCATTATTTATATAATGTGCAACATTTTCCTCTCATTTTTTGCATTTTTAACGGAATGTTAAGCCATTGTAACTTTTCAGC
>JBJEAV010000323.1:0-7009 GCA_051869395.1 Prevotella sp. | reverse complement strand
ACAGTAGCCATGGAATGACGAATGTCAACAATTGGGGCTTTTGTGGGAAAAATTGGGCGGAAAGTATTGCGGGAATGAAAAAATAGTAGTACCTTTGCACCGTCATAAGACAAAAAGACATCAGGATAACATTTAGTAAGTAATTTGAAGAGGGCGAATAAAGGAACGCCCAGAAGAGACAAGAAAAAAGATTGTTTAATTAAATTTAGAAAGGGTAACATTATGAGACGTATGATTAACAAACTCGCAGAGAACAAGAAGTTCAACAAGTATTGCGTCAACGTACTGAAAATGTACAACTACGGTAGAGTGAACATGCCGGTATAACTAAGGGATAACGGCATAGAACATAAGTAATTAGAGAGAGAGGCTGACGGCAGCAGCAATGCTACGTCGGTCTCTCTTTTTCACGTTGAATAATGACTTTATTTCATTGAATTATGAATAGAAAACTTATATATGCACTAATCGCGCTGTGCGTTATGGCAGCGGCGGCAGTCAAGGGGCTGTCGGAAGAGAACAAGGAAGAGCAGAATGGCTCTCCTGTTGATATCTCAGTATTGGCGAAACTCGCTGATGCTGAGGGAGAAATCATGCTCGTTAGGGTAGGATATACCACGTCGTATAATCCGCAGACGAAGCAACCTAACTGGGTGGGATGGAGACTTACTGCTGACCATGTTGACGGGGATTTCCAACGCAAGGGCATAAAATTCCATGAGGATGAGGATGTGCCTGAGCCAAGGGCTAAGGACGAGGACTACCGCGGTTCGGGATATGACCGTGGTCACATGTGTCCTTCGGGCGACAACAAGTGGAGTCAGGAGGCTCAGGAGCAGTCGTTCCTATTCACTAATATATGTCCGCAGAATCACGGATTGAATGCCGGCGACTGGAACGAGATGGAGCAGCAATGCCGCAAGTGGGCGGAGAAGGATGGGGAAATATATATCGTCAGCGGTCCGATATTCTATGGCAATGCGAGACACAAGAAAATCGGCAAGAACAAGATCCCCGTGCCCGAGGCGTTCTTCAAGGTGGTGCTGTCGATGAAAGGCACTCCGAAAGCCATCGGTTTCATCTATAAGAACCAGTCGGGCAACAGACCCAAGGGTGACTATGTCAACACCGTGGATGAGGTGGAGCGCATCACGGGAATAGATTTCTTCCCGTCGCTGCCGGATGACGTGGAAAACAAGGTGGAGGCAGAGGCAAACATCGACGACTGGATGTAGCTATTCATCTAATCCTATTTTTTGAACACAAAGACACAAAGATACGAAGGTTTTATTTTGATACAAAGACAACAAGCGACTTAAAAGTCGCCACAAAGGCTTGCAGTGGTAAAACTTTGTGGACTTTGTAAGCAGCTTTGCTGCTCATTGTATCTTCCGTAAGCGAAAAAAGCTTTGTTTCTTCGTGTCTTTGTGTTTAAAATTATACCAGTGGAATAGTTACATTGGATGCGAAAAATATAAAATAAGCTAAAAAAACGACGTGTTTCTTTGTGGTTTCACGAAAAAAACGTATCTTTGCAAGCTGAAAACGGCATATTGTATGCCGAGAACAATAACAAAAGCGTAGAAAAGCGTGAAAATAAAGGAAGTGTTGAGCGCCCTTGAACGATTCGCGCCTCTGCCTTTGCAGGAAGACTGGGACAATGCCGGCCTGCAAATCGGATTAACAGAGGCGGAAGCATCAGGGGCTTTATTGTGCCTTGACATCAACGAGCAAATCGTTGACGAGGCCATTGCGAAGGGATGCAATATCATCGTTTCGCATCATCCGCTGTTGTTCCGCGGACTAAAGCGCATCAGTGGCGATGACTATGTGCAACGTGTTGTCATCAAGGCGATTAAGCATGATATTTGTATAGTGTCGATGCACACCAATATGGACAATGCGCGAGGCGGGGTGAACTTCAAGATGGCCGAGAAATTAGGTCTCGCCAACGTGAGGTTCTTCGCCGAAAAACCAGGTGCGGATGCCGGAAGCGGAGTGGTGGGCGAGTTGCCCGAAGCCGTGTCGGCTGAAAACTTCGTGGCTGCAGTGAAGGGGGCATTTGGAGTGGAATGTGCAATGTGCAATGAACTCCTGAAGCGTCCGGTCAAAACGGTGGCTATATGCGGAGGGGCGGGGGATTTCCTCCTGCCGCAGGCGATAGCCTTGGGAGCGGACGCGTTCATCACGGGCGAGATGCACTATCACGTCTATTTCGGTCAGGAACAGAAGATTCAGATATGCGTGATAGGACATTATCAGAGCGAACAATACACATCGGAAATATTTAAATCAATAATCAGTGAGGCGTGTGAGGAACTGCCTGTATATCAGGCGGAGACAAACACAAATCCAATAATTTATCTGTAAAAGAACATGGCAAAGAAAGATCCAATGGATTTGTCGGTGGAAGACAAGCTGAAGACACTCTATCAGCTGCAAACCACCCTGTCGGCTATCGACGAGAAAAGGGCACTCAGAGGTGAGCTGCCTTTGGAAGTGGAAGACCTGGAAGACGAGATTGAAGGTCTCACAACACGTATTGACAAGATTCAGAACGAGATTGACGAGTTCCAGCACGCTGTGGTGACCAAGAAGGGTGAAATCCTTGAGGCACAGACAAGTCTGGCTCGCTACAAGGCTCAGTTGGACGAGGTGAAGAACAACCGCGAGTATGACACCCTGAGCAAGGAAATCGAGTTCCAGTCGCTCGAAATAGAGCTTTGCAACAAGAAAATACGCGAGGCCCAGAACCGCATCAACGAGAAGAATCTCGAAAAGAACCAGAACATGGAGCAGCTGGAAGACCGTCAGAAAGAGCTTGAACTGAAGAAGAGCGAGCTTGACGACATCATGGCTGAGACACGTGCCGAAGAGGAGCGTCTGAAGCTGAAGACACTCGAACTGGAGGCAAAGATTGAGCCGCGTCTGCTACTCTCTTTCCAGCGCATCCGCAAGAATGCCCGCAACGGTTTGGGTATCGTTTATGTGCAGCGTGATGCCTGCGGAGGATGCTTCAACAAGATACCGCCACAGCGTCAGCTTGACATCAGGATGCACAAGAAAATCATCGTCTGCGAGTATTGCGGACGCATCATGATAGACCCGGAGTTGGCTGGTGTGAAGATAGAAAAGGCCGGAGTGGAGGAGAAGAAGCCGCGTAAGCGCGCCATCCGCCGCAAGAAGGCTGAGGATGAGGAATAATAATTAGGGGCGGGTTTCCGCCCCTTTTTATGTAAGGATATTTTGGTAATCGGGAATATCCTCAAGGAATAAATATTTTTGGTTGTCATAATCCATGCGGCAGCAGTAGTGCCTGATGCCGTTGCTCACCACAAGATAATCCACGTGCAGAAGCATGTTATAGACGGTTATCTGGTCGAAAACCTTCTGTGTGATGTTCACCATGGGAGCCTTGTATTCTACGATCATACGCGGTTTTAGCGAGCGGTCGTAAATCACACTGTCGCACCTGAGCTTCTTGTTGCCCACGCTGAGCTGGATCTCGTTGGCCATAAGCCCCTGAGGGTAGCCCTTATGGTCGATAAGATAATGTATGAAGTGCTGTCGCACCCATTCCTCGGGTGTGAGCCTCACGAATTTGCGCCTGAGAATGTCGAAAATAGCCGTGTTGCCATCGACATTCTTTATTTTTATGCCATATTTTGGCAGGTTTAGTTCATACATATATATAATAAGGTGTAAATAATGTATTCCAACTTGATTTTTCTGCTTTTTTATTTTGATAATTCGTCCGTTTTAGCTAACTTTGCACGGAAATGACGGGCGGAAGCTGCTTGGCGGCTCATTTTTCGCCTGCAAAATTAATAAAATAATCTCAGAAAAAGCAATGGCAGAGACAAAAAATGCTACTTTTGACAGTATAATGCACGATTTGAAGCAGCGAAACTACTTGCCCATCTACTATCTGATGGGTGAGGAGTCGTTTTATATCGACAAGATTTCGGACTTTATTGCCGAGAATGTGCTCACTCCCGAGGAACGTGACTTCAACATGATGGTGATGTATGGTGCCGATGTGACAGGCAAGGATGTCGTAGAGGTGGCGAGGAGATACCCGATGATGTCCGAGCACCAGGTGGTGATTGTCAAGGAGGCCCAAAAGCTGAAAGGTTTGGAGCCTCTTGAGAAATATGTCGAAAAACCGTTGGCATCGACGATTCTTGTCTTCTGCCATAAATACGGTGTAGCCGACAGGCGCAAGAAGGTGTATTCGGAAATGGCGAAGGTGGGAGTGGTGTTCGAGAGCAAGAAGCTCCGCGACCGCGACCTCGTGCCGTTCATAGGGAAATACCTTCAGGCGAGGGGAGCGAGCATCGACCCGAAGTCAGAGCAAATCATTGCCGACTCGATAGGTCCCGACCTCAACCGACTGACCAGTGAACTCGACAAAGTGCTCATTGCATTGCCTGCCGACGACAAGCGAGTGACTCCCGAAGTGGTGGAAAGGCAAATAGGGGTGAGCAAGGATTTCAATACCTTCGAGCTGCGTGACGCCATAGTAAACCGCAATGTTTTCAAGGCAAATCAGATAGCAAATTATTTTGACATAAATCCGAAGGCAGGCAGTTTCTATCAAATTCTCCCGTTGCTCTTTAATTACTTCCAGAATCTGATGATCGCATTTTATTGCCCTCAAAGAGCCAGTCAGGAGGCTGTCGCAAAATGGCTGGATTTGAAATCTCCATGGGCGGCGAAGGATTATATGACAGGTATGAGAAATTACTCGGGAATGAAAGTGATGCAGATAATTTCCAAAATTAGGGAAATAGATGCCAAAAGTAAGGGCATCGACAACCCAAATACCCCCTCGGGAGAGCTGATGAAAGAGCTAATTTTCTTTATTCTTCACTGAAAAAAAGGTCTTTTTGAGGCTGTTTTTAGCTAAAAGGAGTGCTCGGCAAGAGCACTTTTTTTGTGCCCTTTTCTGTCATTATCAGTGCGTTAGATGGGATTTTACCCCTTCAAAACTCGCGTATTTTCAGCTTTTCGGAGACTCGTTCGGAATAATCGAAAAACGCATTTTCGCGATATTTCTGCCTTTGTTTACGAAGGGCGAAATTTAGAGTTAAGGATTGTTTGCATTTTATTTTCTGAATTTGGATTTGTAAATCTAAACCAAAAGGTAGGTAAGTTTAGGTTTTAAAATGTAAATCTACAAACATAAAGATATGATTTGTATTTGGAAATATGAATTTCAAAACCTAAATATCAAGGTTTTAAAAGGTGAATGAATTATTATACACACATATAAATATCCCATATAAGCCTAAAAACCAATGACTTAATTATAAATCAGCCTAAATTTACCTTTCAATAAACGCTTTTTTCGCTATTTTTCGTGAATAATAGGTGTATAATCGTAAAATGATAGTTTTTTATATTATTAAAAGCCAATTAGTTATATAGAAATATAAAAGTGATGGTTTGTAATGGATTTGGATAAATAGTTTAGGTTTGTAAATGTAAATATGGATGAGTAGTGATAATTGGTTTAGAATTTTAAAATTTAAATTCTCAAATCAAAAGTTTAATTTTCTAAATTATTCTCTCAATATTTGTATATTCCAAATTTTCTCTTTAACTTTGCAAATTGAATAGAAAACCAGGGTTTTTACCCTATTAACATAACATAGTAGCAATGAAAGACAGAATCAAGCAGATTATGGACGCTCAGCAGATGAGCCAACAGGCGTTCGCCGCCTTCATAGACATCTCAGCCGCTACGCTCAGTAGCATCTTCAACGGAAGGACAAAACCGACGTTGACAATCGTAGAGGCCATCAAAACGAAAATTCCCAACATCAATACCGACTGGCTGATGTTTGGCTCAGGGACAATGTTTAAAAGCCCGACAGAGACACCCGCAGTGTCTCCCTCCCCTACAAGCTCAAAATCCGAGCCGATGCTCGACTTCGGCTTTGAGGACGGTTCCACCCAGGAAAAAGAAGTCAAGGCTGAGGCTCAGACAAAGCCTGAAATAAAGAGTGTAAACAATACACCTCGTGAAACACCCAAAACGGAAATAAAATTTGTTGACAAACCACAACGGCATGTAGTGGAGATAAAGGTGTATTATGACGACTACACATACGAGAGTTTCTATCCAGCCTCGAAGAAATAATTTTTGGGTAAAAGTGATAAAAAGTGGCAATTCGTTTGGTAGTGTCTATAAATTAGATTAACTTTGCACCAAAATTGCGAAAAAGCAAGGCTCTAAATTTAAATTAAGAATTAAGAATTAAGAATTACGGAATGAAGAAATACGTCCTCGACTTGGAAGTGAGAAGTGTGGAGCGCATCAACGAGAAGTACTCGCTTTTGCGCCTTACTCACGAAGAAACATTGCCGGAGATGGTGCCTGGACAGTTTGTGGAGGTGAGGGTTGACGGCTCTCAAAACACATTCCTGCGCCGCCCGATTTCGATAAACTTTGTGGATAGGGAAGCCAACGAACTGTGGCTTCTTGTGGCTGCCATTGGCGACGGAACCCGCCATATCGTGAGCGTTAGCCCCGGAAGCAGGCTTAACTGCGTGCTGCCTTTGGGACGCGGTTTCACCATGCCAGAGTCAAAATCAGCCAAGGTGCTGCTCGTTGGAGGTGGTGTTGGCGTGGCTCCGCTGCTCTATATGGGTGCGGAAATGAAGCGCCAGGGCATTGAGCCTACATTCCTCTTGGGAGCCAGAAAGGCTGCCGACCTGCTGGAGATGGAATTATTTAATAAGTACGGGCGCGTGTGCGTTACGACGGAAGACGGTTCGGAAGGCGAGAAAGGCTTTGTGACGAATCATTCAGTGCTTGGCGAGCATTTCGACATGATAGCCACCTGCGGTCCTAAGCCGATGATGGTGAACGTGTCAAAGTATGCCGCAAAGGCGGGAGTGGAATGTGAGGCATCGCTTGAGAACATGATGGCTTGCGGCGTGGGAGCCTGCCTGTGCTGTGTGGAGAAGACCACCGAGGGCAATCTGTGTGTATGTAAGGAAG
>JBJEAV010000322.1:0-1858 GCA_051869395.1 Prevotella sp. | reverse complement strand
CCTGCCTTTTTCTTTGAACCGAAGACAACAGTCACCTTGTAGTTGCCGTCGGGCAGTTCGGCTGAATAGTAGAACGGGTCGTTGTTCTTAGGGTCTCTCTTGCTCAGGTCCTCTACGATGGTGGTTTGGGCAATGAGATACTTGGCGAGGGGTGAACCGTTGCGCATCAGACCCTTAGCCACACTCTTGGCGTTCATCTTTGCGCCGGTGAGGGAGGTGTGGGTGTGGTCGTGGTTGTAATATGCCTTTGCCTCTTCCTTTCCGATTCGGTCGAGGAAGTCGGCGGAGATATTATGTACATCCACAAGTTCCACTCCAGTTTCCTTAACCACCTCTCGATACCATTTGCCGTAGGAGTCGTTGCGACGCTCAATCTTGCCGCCGGGCCATTCGTTGCGCGGGGTGAGCGACACGAGGATTGGCGTGGCACCCTTCTCGCGCACGTCCTGGATGAACTTCTTCAGATACCAGCCGAAGGAATACACCACCTCGTATTTTCCGCTGTCTGCGAGCTTATATACATGACTTGTGTCCTTGGCGCAGGCAATTGTTCCGCGCTGCTTCTGATTGTCGATAGGACCAATGTCATTGTGTCCGAACTGGATAAGCACGTAGTCGCCGGGCTGAAGACTGTTATACACCTTGTCCCAACGTCCCTCGTTGAGATATGTGCGGGTGCTGCGTCCTGCCTTGGCACAGTTGACGCAGGTAATCTTGCTCTGGTCGAACACGGTGTAAGCCTGTGAACCCCAGCCCCACATGCCGTTTTCGTCCTTGTCCTCGTTCTTCACAGTACTGTCGCCAGTGATGAACACCACGGGCTTGCCCTTTTCGCGGTTAACCTCCTCGGTGGGCAGTTCCACGTTGAGCATCATTGCCTGCAGCGGTGCAAGTTTCGGGTCCTTGCTCTCGGCGATACCCTCGGCAGCCGACCTTGCGTTCATCATCGCACCGAAGCGGCTTGTGTGGATATGGTCGGTATAGAAGTGGTATTTTTCCTTCCACGGACCATAGGTATCGAGTTTGGAAGCCGAAATCTCATTGAGATCGACGTATGGCACGTTCTCCTGTTCAGCCACCTGTTTTGCCCACAGACCGAAGGTCTTGTTGACACGCACAATCTTGCCGTTGTCGTCGTATGCGTCGCGCGGAGTGAGCGACATCAGTATGGGATTAGCTCCCACGGCACGGCAGTCGTTGATATATTTGCGGAGATATTCACCATAGGTATAGACAGTTTCCTTCACACCCGTCTCCTTGATGGTGACGTTGAGAGTGTCCTTGCCTATACCAGGTATGCTGGCGCGGGCTCTTCCGCTGTCATACGGCCCGTTGTCGTTATGTCCTATTGAGATAATTACCCAGTCGCCTTTCTTTATGCCCTTGCGCACATCGGGCCAAAGGCGGGTGTAGAAGGTGCGGCTGCTCATGCCACCGAGAGCCTGGTTTTCAACTGTGATTTTGTTCTCGTCGAAGAACTCCTGGGCGTAGTATCCCCATCCCCACTGTCCGTTGTTGCCGTTGCCGAGCGTACCGTTGCGCATGGTGGAGTTGCCGATGAGGAAGAGCACGGGGTTGTTGCCCTTGCGGCTTGTGCCCGCAGGTATTCGTGCGGTCTTGGCCTTGTTGAGGCTGTCGAGGGTGTTATCTACCACCTTGTTGACATCCTCCATTGGTTTTGCCACCTGGGCAAAAGCCATTGTTGTAGAGAGCGATATGATAGCTCCCATCAGTATTCTTTTTTTCATCTTCATTATTTAGGTTTTTCCTTGTTTCTCAAATTCGCTGCAAAGTTACATATTTATATTATATAGCCAACAACAATATTTGATTTTTAACATTTGATTTTTGGTTTTGT
>JBJEAV010000321.1:0-1860 GCA_051869395.1 Prevotella sp. | reverse complement strand
AACATATAGCAGTATCTATGGCGGCGAAGACTATGATGCCCGACTGGAGGACTCCTTGGAATGGAAAACGCCGGTTGTAATTGACACCCAGGAATTCATGCTAAAGCCCCAGACAGGCACAGAGGTGATACAGCGTCGTCATATCACAGCCAAGGGATATAAGCGAACAGATGACGGCAAATATCTTTATGACTTCGGACAAAACTTCGCCGGCATAGTATCTGTCAAGGTGAAAGGCAAGGCGGGGCAATGTGTCGCAATTTGGCCGAGCGAGACATTGCGCAAGGGGAAAATCAATCAAGGCCCGACGGGCGCTCCCTATTGCTGGAAATACACATTGCGGGGAGGTCAAGGCGAAGAAATATGGCAGCCTCGATTCTCTTATTATGGACAAAGGTATGTTCTCGTTGAAGGGGCAGTGCCGCCAGACGTTGACAATCCCGAAAACCTGCCTGTACTTGAGGGTATCGAGGGAATCCTTACATGCACCGCAGCGGCTGAAGTAGGGTCATTCGAATGTAGCGACACCCTTTTCAACAGCATCCACTCGCTCATAGACTGGGCCATCCTCTCTAATTCGCAGAGCATTTTCACAGATTGCCCTACAAGGGAGAAATTGGGATGGATAGAACAGGACTACCTGATGCAAAATTCTATCCTGTATCGTTATGACGTGTTGCCTATATATAGAAAAATGATGGATGACATGAAAGCGTCACAAAAAGAGAACGGCTGCATACCTACCATTGCGCCGTGTTATGTGGATTTTGAGGGGGGATTTGAAGATACTCCCGAATGGGGAAGCAACTTTGTCATCAGTCCATGGAATATATATAAGTGGTATGGCGACCTGTCGCTGATAAAGGAGAACTATCATGCCATGAAACGCTATGTCGATTACCTGTATTCCAGATGCAATGATTACATACTGTCCTATGGACTAGGCGACTGGTATGACATTGGGCCAAATCCTCCCGGCTATGCCCAGCTGACAAGCAACAGCCTCACCGCCACCGCCATATTCTACCATGACGTGACACTCATGGCTAAGATGGCCCAACTGCTGGGAGAATATGATGATGTCAAGGCATACAATGACCTGTCTGTCAACATACGAAGAGCATTTAATGAAAGATTCTATAATACAGAAGGCTATTACGAGAACAACAGTCAAACCGCCAATGCGATTAGCGTTTATTGTGGACTTGTGGACGAGTCAAGCCGCTCCAAAGTCATCGGGCACCTCGTGGATGACATTGTAAGCAGGGGATATGCAATCACGGCTGGCGATGTGGGATTTCGTTTTGTCTTGCAAGTACTCCATCAGGCGGGAAGGGATGATGTGATTTATGCAATAGCAAAGACTGATGACAAACCGGGATATGCATGGCAACTGAAGCACGGGGCTACAGCCTTGACGGAAAGCTGGCAGGCATACGACAAGGTTTCTAACAATCATTTAATGCTTGGACATATCATGGAATGGCTCTATGCAGGATTGGGCGGTATCAGTCAGGCTGAGGAAAGCACAGGGTGGAGGCATATAGTCATATCACCGAAGATGCTCGGAACTGTTTCCCATGCCAACACATCGCTGCAATGCCCCCGTGGTACTGTACGTTGTAACTGGCAATGCAATGCTGACAGGTCAAACTGGAACATGGAAGTCACTGTTCCAGAAGGAGCGGATGCTGAAATCCATCTCCCGTCAGGCGAAGTCCGCTATATTCCTTCTGGCAATCATACATTCCAAAAGAAATAAGAGTCGAATTTTGTGTTTTTTCGATGCGCTCCCAGAGGCATCCGCGTTGGCAGTGGCTGCGCATCATGGGATTCTGATTGGCATCGGGCCTAATATAC
>JBJEAV010000320.1:0-1863 GCA_051869395.1 Prevotella sp. | reverse complement strand
AACACCTGGTCGTAAAGACCGCTTCGCTTGATGCTTCCGCCACCGTAAGTGATTAGCACCTTGTCGCCGAACTTGGCCATAACGCCTTGCAGTTTCTCTGCCACCACGCCCTTACCGAATATCAGTCGCGTGGGAGTTTGATAATCAAAGTTTCTCATAATTTTATATCATAATATTAGTTCAACATAAAAAGATGGTGCAAAGTTACTACTTTTTTTCTTATTACAATCATCCCTATTATGGTTTTTATTACCAAAACCGTAGGTTTATGACATTTAACAGACGAAATACTTGACCTAAGAGTACTACTACAATTACCATTATTCATTCCAACAATGGATGTGTTGCCTATATTTTAGAAAGAAAACGGTTCAAAGTTGCCTATGTTTTAGAAAGATTTTCAGTAAAAGTTGCCTATGTTTTAGAAAAAAGTGTTATCTTTTGATAAGATAGGCTGCATTTCAACAACAAAAATAAAAGTTTTGTGACTTTTATTTTGTAATGTCTTCAATTTGCACTATCTTTGCATCGGATTTATATAAAACGAGATGATATGTTTGCAAGGGAACTAACAGAACAATTAAGACAATGGCGAGCTAATCCCCGTCGCAAGCCGCTTGTACTTCGGGGAGCAAGACAGGTGGGGAAGACAACTCTGGTCAAGGAATTTGGTCGGGAGTTCGACTCTTTCATTTCACTTAACCTTGAAAGGGAGGATTCTGAATTATTCCGTCGATTCAGTAATGTCAACGATATCTGGCAGTATCTCTGCCTTAAGAACCATATAGTGCAAGACAAGAGCAAGGCAGTACTGCTGTTTATCGACGAGATACAGGAAGAGCCTAAAGCAGTGGCAATGCTGCGTTATTTCTATGAAGAACTGCCGTGGGTGTATGTGATAGCAGCCGGCAGTCGTCTGCATAGCCTGATGAAGCAGCATGTATCTTTTCCAGTAGGGCGTGTGGAATATATGACATTGCGCCCATGTTCTTTTGTGGAATTTATAAATGCCAAGGAAGGCGGTCAATGGGCTGATATGCTTCGAAATATTTCAGTTCCTGATTTCATGCACGAGGAAATGATAAGCGCATTCAACACTTATGCCCTTGTTGGTGGAATGCCTGAAGCTGTCAGTGAATACATTGACCACCGGGACGTAGAAAGACTGTCGCCGATATTCAATTCTTTGCTCAAAGGTTATAATGAAGATGCCGAGAAATTCGCCAAGACCACTGAACAGGTGAGGCTTTTGAGGCACATATTGGCCACGGCATGGTTTTCGGCAGCGGAAACCATCACGTTCTCAGGATTCGGCAACAGCAAATACACTTCCACGCAGATACATGACGGTATGGACTTGTTGGAAAGGGCATATCTGCTGTCGCTCGACTATCCCGTCACCGCGACGTCTGCCCCTGCATTGCCGCAGACACGACGTTCTCCCAAGCTTATAATGGTGGACACTGGTCTGACAAATTTCATGGTAGGCATACAATTGGAGTATCTTCAGAACAAGAATCTGCTCGACACTTGGCGAGGCAGGTCGGCAGAACACATTGTGGCACAGGAGTTACGTGTAGTGCTTGACAGGCATTACCGAGAGCAGCAATTTTTCTGGATTAGGGACAAGAAAGGAGCGACTGCCGAAGTGGATTTCGTATGGCAGGAGGGAGCGGACATCATCCCCATAGAGGTCAAGGCTGGCACCAACTCCCATCTGCGTTCATTGCACACATTCGTCAACAACTGCGACCGCCGTGTAATTGCCGTAAGAATATGGAGCGGTCCCCTGTCGATACAAGACATCGAGACCCCATCCCCGGAAAACAAGCCTTTCCGTCTGATAAACCTCCCGTTCTATTA
>JBJEAV010000319.1:0-1866 GCA_051869395.1 Prevotella sp. | reverse complement strand
GAGAGCGTAAAGCGTGTACTGCGCGAGCACTATGTCAATCCCGACGAGGCAACTCTTGTGCAGGCCAAAATTCGCGAAAGGGGCACATATAAGATAATAGACAAGATTTCCGTACGTCTTGACCCTTCAAAGGACAAGTATTGGGCGGAAATGTCAAACCTTGCCATTCATGATGCGAATATATCTGAAGAGATACTGAGCCAGCATGAAAAGATGATGTTGGGCGGCATATGGGCTATCATCGACGTTGATTATGACAATACGATCATGATCGGCAAGAAGATATACCCGTTTGTAGTGAGCAAGGTGCGACCGATACAATTGTCAAACTTTGAGGAGGACAAGGTGGCAAGGGCACGCAGCATGTTCTCAAACGAGGAATGGCTCAACGTATTGCTCCGTAGCGGCGGATATGAACCTGAGTCGGAAGGAATGACTGATCGAATGAAAATGCTTCTTCTCTCGCGTTTCATTCCATTGGTGGAAGCCAATTTCAATATGGCGGAGCTTGGTCCACGCTCGTCGGGCAAGTCATTCGTGTTCAAGGAGCTGTCGCCTTACTCCATGCTTGTCAGTGGCGGACAGGGAACTGCCGCATCACTCTTTGTCAACAATGCCAATGGACAAATAGGAGCAGTGGGGAAATGGGATGCAATTTGTTTTGACGAGTCAACAGACGAACTGTTCAAGGACCGCGAGGTGGTGCCTCTGATGAAGGACTATATGGAGAGCGGCTCGTTTTCACGAGGCGGCAGGTCGGGAGAGAAGGCTGCCAACGCCTCTGTCATATTAAACGGTAATATCAACCAGCCTGTAGAAACTGTGCTGCAGACATCGCATCTTTTCTCACCTTTCTCTGACAAGATATGCAACGACACTGCATTCCTCGACCGCATAGGATTCTTCCTGCCGGGATGGGAGGTGATGAAGTTTGCCCCAACAAACTTCACCAACCACTTCGGTTTCAGCACCGACTTTTTCAGTGAATTCCTGCATACCCAACGCAAGACGACCTATACGGACGCTATCGACAAATACTTCACTCTCGGTGCGCAGATGAAGCAGCGAGACACGAAACCCGTGCGTAAGACTGTGTCAGGTTTAATCAAACTGATGCACCCGGACGGAGTGTTTACCAAGGAAGACGTACGCACATATCTTGTTTGGGCAATAGAGATGCGCCGTCGTGTCAAGGAACAGTTGAAGCGCATTGGTGGCATGGAGTTCTGGGACACCAACTTCTCATATATTGACAAGGACACGCAGGAGGAGTTTTTTGTGGCTGTGCCCGAAGAACGTGGCTCCAATCTGATTGAAGATGCACCGCTTGCTCCCGGCACTTGCTATACTGCAACAAGCAATGGCGACAAGGTGTCGCTTGTGAAGATTGAGGTAGTGTCAATTCCCGGCAATGGTAAGCTGACCATTACAGGCAGCACCTCTGCAGAAGCGAAAGAAGACATCAGAAACACATATAACTATATACATGCCAACGAAAAGACGATATTGTCGCAGCATCATTCCCTTGGAAGTCTCGACATAACGGTGCAGATAACCACAATGCTTGGAACGGGAGTATATAAAGGTATAGGCGGGGCTACTTTTGCCGCCATCGTATCTGCGGTGTTTGGCAGAAATCTTAAAACGGCACTCGGAGTAATAGGGAATATCAGCATTGGTGGTGCAATAGAACGTGCGATAAACTTCAACGACAGGGTGTCGATGTTGTCGGAAAACGGAGCAAGAAATGTTCTCGTTCCCATGGATAACCTTGCGGAAATGGCAACACTGCCACCAGCCATACTCGGGAAAACGGATATCCCGTTTTATGCAAACACACAGATGATGATACAAAAGATGATATAA
>JBJEAV010000318.1:0-1871 GCA_051869395.1 Prevotella sp. | reverse complement strand
ATAGCCTTGGGAGCCATACATGCCGGACTTAGTGGCGTGTATGCCTATCCTGGCACCCCCTCTACCGAGATTACCGAATTCATCCAGAATGACCCGCTCGCCAAGGAGCGAGGCATTCACTCACGCTGGTGTACCAACGAAAAGACTGCCATGGAGGCGGCTCTCGGTATGTCGTATGCCGGCAAGCGTGCCTTGGTGTGCATGAAGCACGTGGGCATGAACGTATGTGCCGACGCATTCATCAACAGTGCCATCACCGGAGTGCAGGGCGGACTGGTGGTGCTTGCCGCCGACGACCCGTCGATGCACTCCAGTCAGAACGAGCAGGACTCGCGCTTCTACGGCAAGTTCGCACTGCTGCCCATCTTCGAGCCATCCAACCAACAGGAGGCATACGACATGATGGCTGCCGCATTTGACTACTCGGAGAGAATCAAGGAACCGGTGCTGCTGCGCGTTGTGACACGATTGGCACACTCGCGCGCCGGAGTAGTGGTGCGTGATGCCCGCGAGGAAAACGAAATCAATATCTCCACCGACGCATGGGTGCTGCTGCCGGGAATAGCCCGCAAGAAATACGACGCTCTCATCGACAAGCAGGACGAGATGCTCATGGCAAGCAACATGTCGATGTTCAACCGAAGTGAATACGGTGAGGGCGAGGACAAGGAGCAGATGACGGGTATCGTGGCTTGCGGTATCGGATATAACTACGTGAAGGAAGCCTTGGAGCTGTTGCCCGAGGAGAAGCGTACCTTATTTAATATAGAGAAGGTGTCGCAATATCCACTACCCCAACAGCGCATAGAGATGCTCGCAAATGAGAGCGGCCGACTGCTCATCGTGGAGGACGGACAGCCCGTGGTGGAGGAAAGCGTGAAGGCTATGCTCGGAACGGGATATACCGTAGTGGGCAGACTGACTGGCGCACTGCCACGCACGGGTGAGCTTACGCCCGACTCGGTGGCTGCCGCCCTCGGTGTGGAGGCTCCCGAGATTCTGCCTCAGGCAAAGAACCTCGCCGCACGTCCGCCGCAGCTCTGCCAGGGATGCGGACACCGCGACGTGTATGCCGCCCTCAACAAGGTGGCTGAGGAATATCCCGACCACCGCATCTTTGGTGACATCGGTTGCTATACGCTCGGTGCGCTGCCTCCGTTCAAGGCTCTGTCGAGCTGCGTGGACATGGGTGCATCGATCACTATGGCCAAGGGTGCTGCCGACGCTGGATTGTTCCCATCGATTGCCGTAATCGGCGACTCCACCTTCACCCACTCGGGAATGACAGGACTGTTGGACGCCGTGAACGACAAGTCGAACATCACAGTGATTATCTCCGACAACCTCACCACCGGAATGACTGGAGGTCAGGACTCGGCAGGAACAAACAAGTTTGAGGCCATCTGCATCGGACTTGGCGTTGAGCCGGAGCACGTACGCGTGGTGGTGCCTCTGCCAAAGAATATGGAGGAAATCACACGCACCATCCGCGAAGAGATTGAATACAACGGAGTTTCTGTAATCATCCCGCGCCGCGAATGCATACAGACAGCAGCAAGACATGCGAGGGAGAGGAAAAGAAGCCTCACCCCCGACCCCTCTCCAAGAGAGAGGGGAGATAAATAGTCTCAAGAGTGGATTTTTCTATTCATATATAATAGATTTATATAATTGATTCTGATGAAGAAAGACATTATACTTTGCGGTGTGGGAGGACAAGGCATCCTCTCCATCGCCACAATCATAGGTGAGGCTGCCACCAAGGCCAACATCAACCTGAAGCAGGCTGAGGTGCACGGAATGAGTCAGCGTGGCGGCGACGTGCAGTCGAACCTGCGCCTGTCAACCGACACTATCTACAGCGACCTTAT
>JBJEAV010000317.1:6013-8768 GCA_051869395.1 Prevotella sp. | reverse complement strand
TAAAAATTAAAAATTTAACTCAGAAGCTACGAGATTGGTCAAATCCACAAACTCGGCTACGGTGAGCTGTTCGGGACGGCGGGTCATGATGTCCTGCTGATAGAAGTCGGGAGAGACCTCACGACCGGCGAAAAGCTGCTTCAATGACACACGCAACATCTTGCGGCGCTGGTTGAACACCGTCTTCACCACTCGCTTGAACAGCTGTTCGTCGCAACCAAGGTCAGTGACCTCATTGCGCGTCATTCTTATCACGGCACTCTTCACCTTTGGCGGCGGGTTAAACACATTCTCGTCAACGGTGAAGAGATATTCCACGTCATACCATGCCTGTATCAGCACACTCAATATGCCGTATGCCTTGTTGCCCGGGGCAGACGCCATTCGCTGCGCCACCTCACGCTGAATCATACCCGTGCAACAGGGTATGAGTTCCTTATTGTCGAGCATCTTAAAGAATATCTGCGATGATATGTCGTAGGGATAGTTGCCCGTGAGCACAAACTGCTTGCCATCGAACACCTTGTCGAGGTCCATCCTCAGGAAATCCTCCCCAAGTATGTTCTCACGCAACCGCGGGAAATGCTCGTTGAGATATTCCACCGACTCGGAATCTATCTCCACAACCTTCACCGGTCGGGGTTTCTCCATAAGATACTGTGTCAACACACCCATACCAGGACCCACTTCGAGTACTGGCAGTTCAGGACATGCATCCACCGTGTCGGCAATGCGCTTGGCTATTGAGAGGTCAATCAGAAAGTGCTGACCAAGATTTTTCTTCGGGCGAACCAGTTTCATTTTTTCTTTCTTTTATAATAGGGAGTTATGAGGGGGAGTTATGAAGGGAAGTTATGAGGGGGAGTTATGATAAGCCATTACTCTCTGCGCTTAGACATTCGGCTCCTTTTAACTCCCCATCTTAACTCCTTTAAAAGTAAAAGCGCAACCTTTATTTAAAAGATTGCGCTCTTCTTGGTTGGGATACCCGGACTCGAACCAGGAAAGGCAGGACCAGAATCTGCAGTGTTACCATTACACCATATCCCAATTTGTTGTTGCAATCGTGTTGTTCCCTGATTGCGAGTGCAAAGGTACGGCGAAATTCTGAAATCACCAAATAATTTCCCAACTTTTTTCAGTTTTGCCCTAAAGTTTTCGACTTTTATTACAAAACCACCTGTTTATTTCTTTTTATATATCATTTTTACGGGTTTGTAGCACACGTTGTCATACTTTTCGAGTATGTCGCCCTTATCGGTATCAATCACCCACACGCTACCGTTTTTGCCAGACTTCGACGGCTCATAGAACGAGATGTAGGTCTTGCGGTGGTCGGCACTCATCTCGAATCCCGTGATTACCGCCTCGTCGGTGCCTACAGTTTGCAGCACCTCGGCAGCAGTGAGCAGCTGGGATGTGGTGTAGTTCCATTTCCTCACCTTGTTGCCGTCGGCAAAGAGCAGCGAGTAGTATGTCATATTGGCTATCGCCGGTGTCTTTGGTTGGAGCGGCGACACTCCTATGCATGCTATCTTCACGCCTCCATTATCGGCGAGGGTTGTCTCAGCAGTGTCGAAGTTATATTTCCACAGTGATGTTGATAGCACCACCTTCTGCACCAACTGTCCGTTGTTCACCACTACAAGTATCTGCGGGTCGTTAGTTGCAGCCTGCTCTGCGGTCATCCTCACGTAAGTCATGTTGCAGAATGTCCTACCGTCGAAATAGTTGTTGGTACCCGTACAGTTGTCACGGGTCTGATGATAGTTCTTGCTACAGAAATAAGGTCCGTAGCCGTTGTATATCTGCGCCAATGCCCCGATTTCCTTGTCCCATACCAACAGTTCGTAGTTCCAGCCCGTACCGTTGTCCCTCACCACCATGCTCTGCTCGTAGGTGTATTTGAGTTTCGTTGGAGGCACGAGTGCGCCCTCTGTCGTTGAGAACTCATACATCTTGCCGTTCTCGCACAACACGGGATAAGCCACTCCTGAGGCATCCATCGACGGTATTCCCAAAATAGTGGGCTTAAAGTCGGGATATTCCGTCACTGCCAGCATGTTCTCCACCACCATCGTTTTCTCATTTATATAATATAAGGTGGGAACATCCGTTGCTGTACCTGAACCCTGACATGCGATAATCAGGCTACCCGCACTCTGCACGATGTCGGCGGGATGGGATGCGAAGGTGATGTCATCATTGTTCTTCGACAGGCAGTCGTAGTCATAGAAAGTAGCCGTCTCGCCGTCAAGGGGAGTCTGCATGAAGGACAGCATCGGTCTGCCCGAAGCATCCTCGCTGATGATGGTGATACCCTCCTCGTATGGGGAGTTGACATTGAGTTTAAAAGGGAAGAAAGTCTTTCCGTCCTCGTTTTCGAGGATAAGTCGGCAGTTCCAACTACCCAATTCCTTGCCAGTGAAGTTGAGTGTCGCATCGGTGCTATACACCTTCTGGTCAATCTCCCATGTGGTCTTCACGTCCTTCTGTCCGTTGGTCTGCGAGTACTTGGGTGTGATGACGAGGGTCTCGTTCTTGTTGATGTTATACACATCCTTCACCGATGTCTCGTCTATGACGATTTCCGTCAAAGGTCGGTCGCCCAATGTTGTGTCGTCACTGAAGCAGGACGTGAGAGTCAGGAAGGACAATAGGGAAAGAAAAAAAGCCTCACCCCCTGCCCCTCTCCAAGAGAGAGGGGAGTTGATTAGTTTTGCCAATTGATTTATTGTCTTTTTCATTGTTTTCT
>JBJEAV010000317.1:0-5913 GCA_051869395.1 Prevotella sp. | reverse complement strand
CTGAAGGGCACCTTATACAGATAAGTCTTCACCTCGATAGGAGTCACGCTGAACGAATAAGTCAGTGTGTCTTTGGTGAAATAGACACCGTTGTTGGCAGTGTCGAACGTCATGTAGTCGGTCTCGCTGCACGACATCATCGCCACCGCCGCAAGGGCTGTCATTGCTATAGTCTTAATCTTTTTCATGTCTAAGTCAATTAATTTCTGTTCTCATATTCCGAATCAGGTATTGGCACCACATATATGCCGTCCTCGGGACGATAAGTCACGCTGTTGTCATACGACGGGATGCTGAGGTTCTGCCTCTTCATGTTGAAGAAAGTCTGTCCCTCACCTATCATCTCCTTGTATCTCTCGGTGTTGATAACATCCTGGGTGAGTGTCTCCTCCCCTGCCCCGCTCAGGGCATCCAATCCGCGGTTTGTCACCACGGCGTTGAAGTATTCGAGAGCCTTCGGATAATCCCTTTCGAGCAGACATTCCGCTGCGATATAGTACATCTCTGGCAGACGAATCATGTTGATGCCCTGTATGAGGTCAGTGGGACGTGCCGAGGCATTGTTCTGCAGGTCATATATGTCAGTGAACTTGCTCAGTCGATACTTAGCCGTTCCGCCCAAATCCACTGACGTGAAGTATGCCGTTGTGCGGAAGTCAAGACCGCTCACACCCTTCTCATACATCTCCATAAAGTCGGTGCGAAGGTCGAGCGACGAATATGATACAGTCTGCTGCAGCTTTGCGCTCACCTGGGTATAGAATCCCGAGAAATACACGCCGAAGAGACATTCCTTCTTCGAGAGCACTCCCGCCACGTCGTTAATCACCTCCGTCTTGGTCTTCAACTGTCTTCCACTCTGTGCTATCACCTTTTCGGCATATTCCAGAGCCTTGTCCTTGTCGCCCTTGGTGAGATACACCCTTGCCATCAGTGCCCTTACGGCATGAAGGTTGAGATGGATCTGGCGGTCGGTCATGAATGAAGTTGTGTTCTCATATTCACTTTCGTCGGCAAGCAGTCGCTCTGCCTCCTGCAGGTCGGCAAGCACGTGGTTGTAGTTTTCCGCCAATGTCTCGAAGTCAGGAGTCTTCAGCGAGAACTCCGTGGCATACGGAATACCCTTGGCATTGGGATTCACCGTAATCTGTTCGGCAAAGAGCCTCATCAGATCGAAGTGCATCATAGCCCTGAGTGCCAAAGCCTCACCTTTATATATATTGGCGGGATAAGCCGTGGCACCATCAACGAGAGGCGCGTTAAGCACACTGTTCACATTGGATATGTTGTTATACATATCGTTCCATACCTGGGCGAAGACGTTCTTCACCGAGGTGTTGTTATAGTCATACTGTCCCAATGCCGTCACTCCCGTATTGCCGTAGCAGTAGAGAGTCTGCGACATTATCTCAAGCGAGGAGAAGTACATCTCCTGACCGTAAAGCGTAGTATTGCGCAGTTTGGCATACACACCGTAGAGTGCATCCTCCACGCCCTCGTTGTTAGTGAGCATCTCGTCGCGCTTCACCTGTCCGTCGGGCGTGATGTCGAGGAATCCCTCGCAAGATGTGGCGGCAATGCCAATGCCGACAGCCATCACGGTCTTTATTATTACATTTCTATAGTTCATTCCTAATTCCTAATTAAAGCGTCACGTTAACATAAAACTCAAATCCCTGACTATACAGATAATCCGTACCGCGCTCTATCTTTACCGTTGAGAGCCTGAGGATATCCGTGAAATTCACACCGCAGCGCAGGTTGCGCACATATAGGCGACGGCAGAGCTGGTCGTTGAACTCATAGCTGATGTTGAGCGTACCGAGGGTCATGGTGTTCTCCTTTTCGGCGAAACGGTCAGTCTGCTCAGGACGCGAACTGTCGGCGATGTTCTTATACAGGGCAATGTCGCCCGGCTGCTTCCATCTGTCGTCAAACACACGCTGGTCGGCATTATACTTCGGGTTGCTTCCCTCCACCTTGCTCACTCGCGTGGTGTTGTATATCCACGCTCCGAGACGGAGGTTAAAGAGGGCATACACACTGAATCCCTTCCAATAGATATTGGTGTTCACCGTTCCCGTGTATCTTGGTTCGGTGTCGCCAATGAGCACCTTGTCGGCAGGGTCATACTCGAATGTCAGCTCACCGTTGCGCTTGATGTATATCTCGCGTCCCGTGGCAGGGTCGATACCTGCGGAGCGCACCAATTTGAGTGCCGTGGTGCTCTCGCCCTCGGCATACTGCGGCAGTGGCACGAGTGTGGTGCCGGAGTTCTGCTCGTTCTTGTTGTTTATCTCCTCCAGCGCCTTGTTTATCTTCGTAATCTTGTTGCGGTTGATATATCCCGTGGTTCCCAACTTCCAATAGAAGTCCTTGGAGCGGAAGATATATCCGTCCAACTGGAACTCGAATCCCTTGTTCTCCATCTCACCGAGGTTGGCGGTTGCAGATGTAACACCCGTGGATGGAGCCATCGCCTTGTCGAGCAGCAGGTCAGTGGTCTTGCGGATATATGCGTCGAGCACGAAGTTCAGTCGGCGGTCGAACATCGAGAAGTCGAAACCTACGTTGTAGTTCATCGTGCGCTCCCATGCCAAGTCAACATTACCGATGGTCAGTGGCACCGCACCTATTCCGTTCTTGTATTCGTAGGTGTTCAGATACTGGTACATCGTCATGGCCTGGAACGGCGAGAAGCTCACCTTACCTGTATATCCCATACTGAACCTCAGTTTCATGAGGTCAATCTTCTTCTTCAGTCCCTTCATGAATTCCTCGTTGAGGATATTCCATCCGGCACCACCCGACCAGAAGTTACCCCATCGGTTGTTTTCGCCAAACTGCGACGAACCTGTAGTACGCCATGTTCCATCCACAAAATATCGGTTGCGGAACGAGTAGTTGGCTGTGAGGAAGGCACCCACTGTGGCGGTCTCTCCCTGCGAGCCGTATGGTTGGCGGTCACTGGGATAACCAGAGGCATTGCCTATAAACGAGAGTTGGTCGTTGAAGAATCCTATTGCCTCGGTATTCTCGGTGCGTGTCTTGTCGTGGTTGACCTCCCATCCAAGAGAAGCACTGATGAGCGACTCGTCCTTGAACATTTTGTTGAATGTTCCCACCACATTTGCGTCGTAGCTTGTGGTGCGCGTGTCAGCCTTCACCAATTGTCCGCGCTTAGTGAGGTCTGGCTCATTCTTGTAGCTCAGCGACTTGGGCGATGTGAATGAGTCCGACCATCCCAAGTTGCTGGAGATGTTGAGGTGTCCCGTCAGTCGGAACATCTTGTTGATGTCCCATCTCACGTCGGTGGTGTTGCTGAACGAGTGCGTGCCGGTCTTAGAGTAACTGCCTAACTGTGCCTCATAGAGAGGATTGTTCATGTCCCACGACAGGTTGGTGTTTGCCGAACCGTCCTCGTTGTACATCGGGTCGTATGGGTTCATCCTTGTATATTGCGAGAACGAGCCATAAGGTGTGTTCTTGGTATCCACCTCCGAGTATGTTGTTCGGTTTGAGATGGTCACCATGTTTTTGATGAAGTAGTCGAGCTTGAATCCGATGCTGTATCTCTTGCGGTAGTCGTCCTTCATCACGCCCTTGGTGTCGCCGAATCGTCCCGAAAGCTCATATCTCAGGTTGGAGGCACCGCCATACACCCTTAGCGAGTGGTCGTGGGAGAATGCCACACGAGCCGGTTGCGACAGCCAGTCGCTGTTTTGTCCTGCCGCCACCAACTTGTATCTCTCGTTATAGAGTTTGTCGAGTTCATACTGCTCAGGCAGTCCCGTGGCCGAGTTGATGGCACCCTTTGCGTCATACAGTCCCGCCAGCACCTCATACTTCAGTTTGTCGGCGGCATTGAGCACGTTGTAGTCACCGAGTTTCGGGAATTGCAGGTCGCCGGTGAAGTTATACTGCACCCTCACCGTTGAGTTCTTGATTGGCTTGCGCGTGATGACAATCACACCGTTGGCTGCCTTCGAACCGTAAAGTGCGGTTGCCGAGGCATCCTTCAGCACGTTGATGCTCTCCACCTCGTTCATGTCGAGGTCGTAGAGTTCCTGCATGGTTATCTCCGTACCGTCGAGGATGATGGTGGGTTGGTTGACATCTTGTCCTGAGTTGGAGAATGATGTTGTTCCGCGCAGCACGAGTTCCTCCACGTGGTTGGGGTTGGAGCCTTGTGCCGAGTTCTGCACGAGAGCCATACCCGGGGTGAGAGCGGCGATTGCAGTGATGATGTTCGTGTTCGACACCATCTTCAGTTCCTCGCCCTTAATCTGCGTCACCGAACCCGTAAAGCTCTCCTTGTTCTTGTTCACATATCCCGTCACCACCACGTCCTGGATGGTGTGGGAGTCTTCTTCGAGGAAAATCTTCAGGTTCTTAAGTGCCTTTTCCTTGGATGATATGGTCTGCGTGAGCATACCCATATACGACACCTTAATCTCAAAATTTCCCTTGGGCACGTTTATCTTGAACTTTCCGTCGATGTCGGCGGAGGTACCTGTAAGCAGTTTGCCGTTCACGTATATGGCGATGCTGGCTCCGGGGAGTATCTCTCCCGAGGCCTTTTCATACACGGCACCTTCCACGGTCACCACCTCCTTTGCCTGGCTGACGTCCTGCACTGACACGCTGGCGTGGCTCACTGCCCTCGTCCCCGTTCCCGTTGCCCATATCCGCAAACAAGGCAGCGCACTGCCCGCAGCGGTCATTGCGGCTACAAGACAGATGCGCATCATGGCATTTCCGCCCGTTTTCTTGTCTTTTTCTTTATCCATTGGCTTAAAAAACGAAAAGGAGTTCCCTACGCTTGCCTTTGACAACCGTAGAGAACTCCTGGATTATTGATTAATATATGATCACTTCACGAATACCTTCTTCACACCGTCGGCTGTCTTGATGATTACCAGGCGGCCGTTGCCGGCAGACTTGATTGAGCGGCCCGAGAGGTCGAACATCCTCATGCCCTCGGCATTGCCAACAGAAGCATTTGCGCTGTTGATGCCTGTGGTAGTCTTATTGAATGTAATATCTTCATATCCAGCGACCCAGTCTGTTTCTTCACCAAATCCGCCCTTCTTCACATAGAATCCGCTAAGTGTAAGAGAGCCATCATCATTTATTGTAAGTGTAAGAGGCTCAGTTCCTCCATTAGCATCGAATATTCTATAATATACACCATTTACAATCTGAAGGAATGCCTCACCATAGTAACCATTGAGGGCAATTGTTGCCACCTTAGGATTAGCCTCATCGAACGTTAACTTAAGACATCCGCCATTTGCTTGATATGTATCATAACCGAAAAGGTTCTTAATATAGTAACCACCGGTATAATCACTATACATAATTTCCATTCCACCCTCTGTTGAAAGGACATCAGCACCACCTGTAAAGTCATTGAAGTTTCCAACAGTGCCTGTGTAAACGCCTTCCCAAGTAAAGTCTAAGTCTTCAATTTTCTTTGCGTTTCCGTCCATCCACCATTGTAGGTTCTCCACTTTCTCACCGTCAGACTTAGCAATCACAAGCGGACTTGAACATGTCAAAATCTTATCTGATGAATATTTAAAGACAACAGAACCATTCAAAATACCCCACATATTGGCGATGTACCAATTGTTTGCCTTATCAACACATACATTGTCGTATGTAATGACAAGTTCGTCACCATTGAATGTAGCGTCAAGAGTAAACGGAGCAATCCCTTCAATATTGAATGTTGCCTTATATTCCTTGTCGCTTCCATTCTTCGCAAGACTCAATGTATAAGTTTCTGGAAGACTGGAACCAGGCATCGTACCATATTCTCCTGAACCACAAACTTCCCATTCACCACTTATATCTGATATTTCAACAACTTCAGCTTCAATGAGAGTCAGCTTCACGTTGGTGAACTTT
>JBJEAV010000316.1:3620-8783 GCA_051869395.1 Prevotella sp. | reverse complement strand
AGGTAAATCAGTGTCACCATCGACGTGATGATACTGATGATGACTGTTGCCGTTTGGGTGATTACCTCAAACAGGCGCGGCATCAACTTCCTGATGGCATCCGACACCTCCCTCTTCTTGAAGAACTGTTGTATCTCGTCGCCGTTCTGGTCAATCCATTGGCGTATGGTGAGCGGGAAGTTTTTGATGTGGGTGGTTTGGTGGAGATAGCGGGTCACCAGTTCGCCCAATTTCTCAAACTGCTCTATCATTGGCGGTATGATAAGGTAAAGGATACCTGTAATCACTCCAATCACCACAAGCAGAGTGACAATGATAGAGAGTGCGCGCCCGGGAACGTGCAGTCGGTGTTGCACGAACTTTACGATGGGGTAGAGCAGGTACGCCAGAAACCAGGCGATAAAAAAGGGCAGCAGCACGTTGCTCAGATAGTTGGTGACGACGAGTATTGCGCCAATCAGCAGTGTGATGAGCATGCCCCTCACGAAGCGGTCAAATGTGATAGTCTTTTCCAGCATAATACTTATATTATATGTTAAGTTATCTGACTTTTGGGTACAAAATTACAAAACGGTTTTAAAATTTGCAAAGTTTTTGCCGATTTTTTTGATAATTTGGTGAGAAATGAGTACATTTGTAGCCAATATGGGCATATTATATATTATTCCGACCCCCGTGGGCAACATGGAGGACATGACATTCAGGGCTATCAGGCTCCTAAAGGAAGTGGATCTGATACTCGCAGAGGATACCCGCACGTCGGGCATCCTGCTTAAGCATTTCGGTATTGAAAACCGCTTGATGTCCCACCATAAGTTCAACGAGCACGAGACTTCCGCTGCCGTTGTAGAGCGACTGAAGGGTGGGCAAAACATAGCTCTCATAAGCGATGCCGGCACTCCGGGCATCAGCGACCCCGGGTTCTTCCTTGTCAGGGAGGCTGCCAAGGCTGGCATAGAGGTATATACCCTGCCCGGAGCCACGGCGTTTGTGCCTGCTCTCGTGACGAGCGGTCTGCCTTGCGACCGTTTTGCCTTCGAGGGATTCCTGCCGCAGAAGAAAGGCAGGCAAACAAAGATGGAGAGTCTCAGGCGTGAGCAGCGCACGATGATATTCTATGAGTCGCCGCGCCGACTGGTGAAGACTCTCACCCAGTTGGGCGAGGTATTCGGTGGGGAGCGTCAGGCTTGCGTGTGCCGCGAGATTTCCAAGGTTCACGAGGATTGCCAGCGTGGCACGCTATCCTCGCTTGCGGCCCATTTCACCGGGCAGGAGCCTCGTGGCGAGATAGTGCTGATTGTGGCGGGGGCAGATGAAGCCGAGATTGTGCCCAAGGAAAAGGAAGAAGAGGTATCTCCCCAAATGCCGCTTAAGAAGAGCAAGTATCAACTGAAGATGGAAAGATTGAAAAATTAAAAGATTAAAGATATGAAGAAACTGTTTTTTGCATCTCTTTGTCTTGCCGCCCTGGTGGGGTGTCAGGACAACAAGTCGAAGGTTGACAGTGCCGCCTCTGCCGAGCGCGACTCTCTCAACAAGGTTATCGAACAGAAGGATAACGAGATTAATGACATAATGGCTACCTTCAACCAGATTGAGGAGGGACTGAAGGAAATCAGTCAGGCCGAAGGTCGTATCAGCGTTGCCCGTGCAGGTGAGGGCTCGAGCAAGAACCAGCGCATTGCCGAGAACATGCAGTTTATCCAGCAGACTATGCAGCAGAACCGTGAGCTTATCAACAAGCTCAAGACACAGCTCAGGGAGAGCACCGTCAATGGAGAGCAGCTGAAGAAGACTATCGAGAATCTCGCCCTGCAGCTTGAGGAGAAGGACAAGGAGCTGATGAAACTGCGTGCCGAGCTGGACGCCAAGGACATTCATATCATGGACCTTGACGAGAAGATAGCAAATCTCAACACCAACGTCAATAGCCTGTCGGAGCAGAACGCGGAGAAATCTGCCACCATCAGTGCACAGGACAAGCAGCTGCACAGTGCATGGTTTGTTTTCGGCACCAAGAAGGAACTCAAGGAACAGCAGATTCTCAAGGACGGAAAGGTTCTGCAAGGTAATTTCAACAAGGAGTATTTCACCAAGGTGGATATCCGTGTTGACAAGGAGATAAAGCTCTATTCACGCTCAGCCAAGATGCTCACCTCGCATCCGTCGAACAGCTACACCCTTCAGCGTGACGCCAACAAGCAGTACGTGCTGCGCATCACCGACCCGCAGCAGTTCTGGAGCACAAGCAAGTATCTTGTTATATTGGTGGATTAACGCAACTTTATTATTATATATATAATAAGGTGCAGCCTCGGCTATCGGGGCTGCACCTTATTTTATTATTACTTGGACAGATATTCGAGAACTTGCCTCAGGCTATCCTCGTTCTTCCATTTAATCTTATTTTCCTTTAAGAACTGCTTGAACTCCTTCTCTTTAGCCTCGCCAATGAATTTCTCCACAGAGCCTTTGGAGGCTTCTATCCTTTTGTCGTTGATGACGAAATAATAGCGTGTGACAACAGGGATGGCAGCTCCCTCATCCCTTTCGAGAAGCATTTTTGCAAGCTCAGGGGTATTAAGACCGCCAAGGTCAAGGGATGATTTCTTTGAAGTGGCAAGGGTGTTGGCATCAGAACCGTAGGCTCCTCCGCCAGCAGACTGCATACGGCTGAAATCGGCATCGGCAAGCTTCAGCAATACGTTGTTGCCGCTGTTGCCAAGCAGCTGCATCAGCTGGTGGTTGACAAATATATAAGCGTCGCCTCCGATTTCCACACGGGTTATCTTATCATCCACGGCACGGTAAATCCTGTTGTCTGTACCGATATAGTGCAGCACGTTGCCCGCAAGATGAATGTTCATCTGGAGCTTTGACTTTGTGTTGTCAGATGAATAAGCAGTGCCTTCGGTGAAGTCCTGATATATATAGGGCCACTTGGTGTTTGGCTCATATTGAGCCATTGCCGCAGTTGCTGCCGTTAGCAGTAATATGGCGAAAGTGAATAACTTTTTCATATATACCTTATTATATATAATATTACTGTATGACCTTTCTCGCAGACTTCTTGCCTTTAAGGATGGTAATACCCTTGCCGTTGGCAGATGTTCTCACGCCACCCACATTAAACGAACCGCAAGACTCTGACTCGGAGTCCATCTCAACACCGTCTATGCCTGTGGAATCCAGCACCTTGATGGTGAAGTCGCGACTGAAGCTGTCGCCCTTCTGGTCGGTCACGGTGATAGTGATGTTGCGGTTGCCGTCCTCGTACTTCAGCACTTCGGTGGTCACGAGCTTGTTGTCCTTCACTGTAAATGGAGCGGGCAGACGCTTATGAAGTATAGGATTATACGGACCGAGAATCTGCCATGTGTATGTGGGTGTGGTCACAGCCTCGTTCTCCACCTCTATTTCGCCCACCTCAGTACCCGCAGGTTTCTGAGCTTCAACCGTTGTATTTGAAAGGCGTATGTCGCTTGGCTTGTCCGACGGGGCGCGTATTCCAATCACAGCTCCCTGATATGCCTCCGCGCTGTAGTCCATCCCCATGGTGAGGTCTTTCAGTGCGTGCAGCTCGAAGTAGCCATTGTTGCTTCCTCCCCATCCCCAGTTGACGTGGTATGCCCCGTTGTTGTATCCGTCGATATTGAAGCAGTGTCCGTAGCCACCCTTGGGGTCATACCCGTGGAAGGCGATAGCCCTGCCGTTGGCAAGTTCGTTGTACATCAGGGCGTGCCAGTCATCCTCGGAGAACGAGGAACGGTCGTAATGGGCTACACTCTTGGGATAAGAGAAATTACGTGGTAATGCAGCCGCTATATAGGAAGTCTGTGTGCCAGAACCGTCTATGCCGTAGTTCATCTTCACTGCCACTCCGCAGTGCCAGAGCAGTCGAGCCGCCCCGTCCTTGTTGTTGTTGCCTGCGATGATGTCGTTCCAGTCGTATGCAGGTTCCTTGTCGTAGTTGATATATTGGTAGCCGAACTGCTCGCTTGTATATGAGAATTCGCCCACCGGTCTTTCTGGCCATTTTGCCACGCTCATTGCCTGGGCCATACCCACAGCCACGCATCCCACGATGGCTTGTCCCTGCGAGTTGGTGGGACAGTATTTCTTGTATGCGCCCGACTGGTTCCAGTTCACCTTAATCAGCGGCTCTACCTTGGCGGCAGCCCTTGCTGCGGCACGGTTTGGAGTGGCTCCGTTGTCCCATCCGGCACTCTTTGCCGTGAGGTGTCTTGCCCTGTCGGTAACGCGACGGCTGAAGCAGTCGATAACCGATTGTATTGACGACGGCATATCGTTGACGACGAAAGTGCCTTCATCCGAGAAACCGATGAGCGGTTCCGTCCTGTCGTCGGCAGCGATAAGGGTCCACCCCTTCGCAAACTGCACCACATAGTATGCTTTGCGGCCTTCGTACATCACCGGTGTAACACTTGCCTCTGAGGCATCGAACGAGTCGAAACGGGCATTCATGATTTCCTTCGCCTTGAGCTTTGCGGTTTCGGGACTTACCTCAGCCGCTCCCGCAGTCAGTGCAAGGAAAAGACATGCAATTGATAATGTCAGCTTTTTAATCATAGTTACATAAAATGCTAAAAAATCCCCACGCCCTCACAGCCCCCTTGCGGGGAAGACTGTGGGGAATGAGGATTATCTTGTTAATAAATTGATTACTTGCGAACAGTGCGGCGGAGTGCCTTTGCAGACATCTTCACGTTGGCCTTCGTCACGCTGTTGGCTGAGATTGCCTTGGCACGCTTTGCGGCACCGGCGGCTGCTGCGGGGGTAAACTTGGCGATAGAGCACTTTTCCCACCAACCGAGAACTTCAGAATATGTCTCATCGCATGCCACCACCCCAAAGTCTGTTGAGGTCAGTGTCCCATCGGGGTTGATGGTGAACTCGATAGCGTCCTGACCAGAGATGCTATAAGTAATCATACCATAGGTCGTTCCCTTGGAGTTGGTATAGAGACCAAGCTCATAGTAGGCATATACATATACCTTACCGCTCTTGAGGTCATATTCACCAGGGATTTCAGAGCCTTCCAGATAGAGGTTCTTGATGATGATACCGTTTTCTACCTCAGCCTCTGGATCCTCCTCGATTGTGACAGTGCCGCCATCATACCACTGTGGCTGCTCGTCGTAA
>JBJEAV010000316.1:2112-3520 GCA_051869395.1 Prevotella sp. | reverse complement strand
ACCTGTGAAGCCACCTCGCCGACAACACCCTTGTCGCTTGCTGCCACTGCATAGATTACGTATGAAGTATTTGGAGAGCAAAGCGGAACGTTCTTGGCGTTGCGCATGTTCTCAGTCACTGACGCAGCGTCGGAATACTTAGTGATACGTCCAGTGATACCGCTGACGGCAAGCTTGAGAAGCGATGTCGCATCTACTTCTTTAGCCTCTGTCCCTTCCATCACGACATAAGAGTAGTAGTTGGTGCCCTGTGCCGGATTCACGGTGAACGTGAATGTCGAGTCGGCTGTTGTGGTCAGGTCTATGGTAACGGCAGGGCCGTCACCATAGTTCTGTGTATGCTCGTCGTCCCAGGAGTTACAGCTTGCCAAACCAAGAACGACTGCTAAGCTAAATATAATCTTTTTCATCTTTCAATTCTTCTTTTTTGAATTAATTACTGAAGTGTGAATACCGCACCGGCCATAATGATTTCATACCATCCGGCTGATACCGAAGCGGCATCATCCTTATATACATGAGAGCCGAACCAGTAGTCGGGGAATGAGATTACGGCCTTGCCGCTGTCGTTCACTGTGATATGACCAACCACGAAGTCCTCGACATCCTCGTCGCCATCAACTCCATACCATGCCTCAAAGAATACGTGAGGATAAGAAGAGGTAATCACGATATCCTGCTTAACAGGGATGCGGATTTCGTCCTTGGCATCGTTGACTGTACCATAGATTGGTGTGTTAGAACCATTAGGAACCATATTGGTAATCCAAACCTTGGATACATCGGAGTCATCCTTGGCAATCTTCACAGTCCAGTCAACCATTTCGCCACCGTCGAAGTAACCGGGACCCTTGGCAGCGTAAGTACCGAGCATAAATGCCAATGGATGTTCGTCATCCTCGATAGTAACAGTAATAGACTTTTCTGCACCGATGTTCACGCCCTGTGCGTTAACCAAGTTGATGGTGAATCTCTTGTCGCCGGTATAAACATCGTTGTCAATCACCTTGATTTTGATTACCTGCTCATTTACTTCCTTGGTGAACTTGAGAGTCTTAGACTCATTGAGTATCTGGAAGTCTGTGCCTTCCACTGCGGGAGCAATAGAGTCAGAAACGATTTCGAAATCTACCGAACCCTCCTTGCCGCCGAGTGATGTGAGCAGGACGGTCAGTTCGTTCTCGCCCGAAGTCTCGCCCATTGTGGCGGTAGATTGACGCAGGGCCACGAATGCGTCGGCATTGTTGAACTCCGGCAGGTCGTTGCTGCATGAAGAGAACGCCATGGCAGCCAGAGCTATCAGTCCGAATGTTATTTTATTTATGATTCTCATAATTGTTGTTTCTCTTTAAATGGATTAATAACCTGGGTTCTGTACCATATTCTCGTTGGCATCCAGCTCACGCTT
>JBJEAV010000316.1:0-2012 GCA_051869395.1 Prevotella sp. | reverse complement strand
TACTTGCCGCAGTTGATAACCTTTGTGGCATAGTCGGCAGCCTTCTGCCATTCCTCCATATAGAGATACACGCGTGAGAGCAGTGCCTGGATGGCGGGCTTGGAAACCACAGCTGCCTTGTCGGTGGCACCCGAACGTGTATAGTTGTCAGACATAAGGCTCTCTGCCTCAGTCAAGTCCTTGACAACCTGGTTATATACAGTCTTCTTGCCAGAGCGGGCGGGCTTGCCGTTCTCAGTCACGAGCACTACAGGCACACCGAGAGTGTCGGTTGTATTGTAGGGCTGGCAATAAGTGATGACGAGGTCGAAGTGGCACAGGGCACGCACAAAGAGAGCCTCGGCCTTGAGGTCGTTCACCTGCTGTTCAGTCACGCCATTCACGTTCTTGCCCTCAAGGTTGTTGATGACGTTGTTGGCACGTGAGATGGTATAGTAGGCGTAAGCCCAAAGAGGAGAGGTAACACTCTCGTTGAAGTTCCACTGGGTCTCGTTGCGATAACGTCCCGAACCAGGCATTGACGTCGGGTTCTTGGCATTGCCGCAGCGCATCTCCGACTGCATGAGGAACGAACCGTCATACCACGAGTCGCTCTGGGTCATGGCGAGAAGTGCGGCACCAGCCTTGTCAAGATTGTCAAATTCAGCGAAGGTCAGCTCATTGCTCTGCTTCAGTATAGGCTCCTCGGTAAGGAAGTCGTCGCAGGAGGTGAACAGTCCGGCTGATATTATTGCCAAACCTAATATTGTCTTTTTCATATTCTTATTTCCTTTCTCTATGTTATTATATTATAAGGTGAGGTCAAGACCTACAACAAATGTCTTGGTGACAGGATAGATACCATATCCCATACCGTCGATACCACGCTCGGGATCCCACCAGTTGACATCGTGGAATGTAAACACGTTCAGACCGCTTGCATATACGCGTGCACCGGCAAGGCCAATCTTGCTCAGCAGGGTGCGGTCAACATTGTATGAGAGTGTCACGTCCTTGATTCTGAAGTAGTCGCCCTTCTCAAGGAAGCGGGTGGAACCGTAGCTGTAGGAGTTGCTTGAATTACCTGCAACAGGCTTCGGGTTGCAACCTGTGTCGCCCGGCTTCTTCCAGTAGTTCAGTGCGCTTGCCGACTGGTTCATGGTCATCTGGTTACCGTCTGACTGCAGGTAGCGGTTCTCGATGATGAACACCTTGTTGCCGCCCTTGAACTCGCATACTACGCTCAGTGAGAGGTCTTTCCATGAGAGTGTGGTGTTGATACCGCCAGTGTATGTAGGCTCAGGACTACCGGCCTTGATATAGCGTGCCTTGTTGTAGTCGTTGCTGATAGAGCCGTCCTCAGTTACCCACAGAGCCTCACCGTTAACGGGGTTCACTCCGTAGTACTCCTTCAGGTAGTAGGTGAACATCTTCTCGCCCACGATGTGCTTGATACGGCTGTCCTCAGAGTAGGAAATCATCTCGTCGTCACCAAGGTCAAGAACCTTCGACTTGTTGTGAGCGATGTTGAAACCTACATCCCAACGCCAGTCCTCGGTGTTGATGATGTTGGCGTCAAACTGGAACTCGATACCGGTGTTGCGCATCGAACCTACGTTAGCCCAAGCGGTGTTGAATCCAGATGTAGAAGACTGGGCCTTCTGCAAGAGCATGTCGGTGGTCTTGCGGGTGTAGAAGTCGATGCTACCCGAGAAGCGCTTCAGGAAGTGGAAGTCGAGACCGAAGTTCCATGAGTTGTTCTTCTCCCATGACAGGTCGGGGTTGGCGGGAGTAGAAGGACGCAGACCTGTGATACCGTTGTATGTGGTCTGTGTGTATGTACCGTACTGCATGTAGCGTGAGATGTTGTTGTTACCATTCACACCATAGCTTGCGCGGAGCTTCAGCACCTGGAGCCAGTCCTTGGTGCTCTCCATGAACTTCTCCTTGTTGATGTTCCATGAACCACCAACTGACCAGAATGTACCCCACTGCTTGTTGCTTCCGAAGAGTGAGCTACCGTCGGTACGTAC
>JBJEAV010000315.1:0-1876 GCA_051869395.1 Prevotella sp. | reverse complement strand
CGCTTGTCGGGCGGCCATCCCATCTCGTCGCGGAAGAAGGCGAAGTCCTCGTTCATCTTCTTCAGCAGTTCCTTCTTTGCCGTCTCGGTGACGTATGGGTTGGTGTTCGGTCCCCAAGCCACTGCCCACCATCCGTCTGCCATGACTCCCTTGGCATTGTTGTCTTCGGGAAGCATCTTGGTGGGTGCGGGGAAAGATGGATGGTCGATGCGGAAGTCATAGTTGAGCGTCGGCGAGTATTCGGGCCATGTGTATGACTCCGACGGGTCGAACACCTTATATGTCATCTCTGTCACGCTGCCGCACAGTCTTTGGTATTCCACCTTATACTGTCCAGGCTCTTTTGCTTCAAGCTCTGCCTCGTGGGTCTGTGTTCCGTCGGGCAGTGTCCACGTCCACAGCGGTTCTTCTTCCTCGCCGTCGGGCAGGGTGAGCACGGGCGCGAGCGTCACGGGTTCATTATTTATAAAAGGAACGGTGGTCAGTTCGTCCGTGAGGGTAGCCTTCTCGCATCCTTCCGTCCTGTAGCCGAACAGTCTCACCTCGTGGATTCCGCACGCCTTGCGTCCGGTCATATAGATTCTCAGTCGGTTGGTGGTAACGTCGATGTTGGTTGTCTTCGACAGACCATCCTGCAGGGCATCGGCGGGCTGCAGTGCGTCAGCCTCCACCCACTCCCTTCCGTTCCATCTGCTCAGGTAAGCCTCGGTGGGATATTCGATGTCGTCGCCCTGTTGTGCCCAATACACTCTACATTCGATGATTTGGCAGTTGGCGTCCCATTGCAGTTCCACATATTCGGTCTTGCCATAGTTTTCAGTTCCGGTAAAACCACTCCAGAATGGTGTTGACGGTCTATACTCATTGTTGTTGATGAGTGAAGAGGGATTGTCGTCCGACTCCACCGATGCCATTGTTCTGGAAGCCACCTTAGCCAGTTCCATCTTCGCGCTCAGCGTGGTGGACCAGGCGGTTGTCGTGGCGGCGGCAAGCATCATGGTGCATATTGCCGCACGGGTTCTTGTTTTTAAGTTTTTCTTCATTTTCTTACGATTTCGTTCGTTTGATATGTTTGACGGTGCAAAGGTAGTTATTATTTTTTGTAACCTTATTTAAAATAGTCTTAACATATACAAGAGAAGTCCCGTTTTCATTTTGGGATACAAAAATAGTCTCAACTTATGCAAAAATAGTCTCATTACCAGTAATTAGGACTATTTTTACATATACAATATTATATTTTTCCTACTTTTGCATCGCAATTAAAAGCCAAATGGCATATTGTGCTGAAACATGAAATAAACATTTAGTAACATTTTAATAAATTTAAGTATGAGATTATTTACCAAGAAAACCGTGAGACGTTTATGGCTCACAGCAGTGGCGGCGGTAGTGTCGCTGACTGCAAATGCACAGTTCTCGCAGACAGTGCAACAGTATCCCACTTCGGATTATAGCAGCGTATCGGCTGAGTTCAAACTCTCTGACGTGGCTCAGGCTCTTGAGACTGATGCCGCCACTTTGGTTGCCGCACTCGACGCATGGGTGCCGACAGAAGGAGAACCTATGTTCCAGGTTAAGGGTTCCAATGGCGAATTGGCTCCGGCTGACGCAAATGGATGGACAGGTAATCCTGATGCAGGTGAAATGTGGCTGGATGCAGAAGGCAATTCCGCTCCTTATGGAGAAACCGCATTATTCTTTGCAGGTTCACGTTGGGATGTAGAAAGCGATTTATACGCTATTTATGTAGGTCAGATGCCTAACTCAAGTCAAGGTGGTGAAGTTTACAAGACAACTGCTGTCCTCAACTTCAACGGCAAGCAGGCCACTTTCGACATTACTTTTAATATCCTCGTTATGCCAGAGGCTCCTG
>JBJEAV010000314.1:0-1878 GCA_051869395.1 Prevotella sp. | reverse complement strand
GGGCGTTGACCAGTTGGCTAATGCAGTCAAGGTTACTCTCGGTCCTAAGGGCCGCAACGTTATCATCGAGAAGAAGTTTGGTGCTCCCCAGATTACCAAGGACGGTGTGACCGTAGCCAAGGAGGTTGAGCTTGAGGACCACTTCGAGAATACAGGCGCAAAGCTCGTGAAGAGCGTTGCCAGCAAGACCGGCGATGACGCAGGCGACGGAACAACCACCGCCACCATCCTCACACAGAGCATCGTGAACGTAGGTCTGAAGAACGTCACTGCAGGTGCCAATCCTATGGACCTCAAGCGTGGTATCGACAAGGCTGTTGCAGCCGTTGTTGAGTATATCAAGGACCATGCAGAGCAGGTGGGCGACAACTACGACAAGATTGAGCAGGTGGCTACCGTTTCTGCCAACAACGACCCCGAAATCGGTAAGCTCATCGCCGACGCCATGCGCAAGGTGAGCAAGGACGGTGTAATCACCATCGAGGAGAGCAAGAGCCGCGACACATATACAAACGTTGTAGAGGGTATGCAGTTCGACCGCGGTTATCTGAGCGGATACTTCGTGACTGACGCCGACAAGATGGAGTGTACAATGGACAGCCCTTACATCCTGCTCTACGACAAGAAGATCAGCAACATCAAGGACTTCCTGCCCATCCTGCAGCCTGCTGCCGAGAGCGGACGCCCGATGCTCGTAATCGCCGAGGATGTTGACTCAGAGGCTCTGACAACACTCGTTGTCAACCGTCTGCGTGGCGGCTTGAAGATCTGCGCTGTCAAGGCTCCTGGCTTCGGCGACCGCCGCAAGGCTATGCTCGAGGACATCGCCACACTTACAGGCGGTGTAGTCATCAGCGAGGAGAAGGGCTTGAAGCTTGAGCAGGCTACTCTCGATATGCTTGGCTCATGCGAGAAGGTGACCGTAAGCAAGGACAACACCACCATCGTGAACGGTGCCGGCGACAAGCAGGCAATCGCCGACCGCGTTGCAATGATCAAGAACGAGATTGCCAACACCACAAGCTCTTACGACAAGGAGAAGCTGCAGGAGCGTCTTGCCAAGATGGCAGGCGGTGTGGCAGTGCTCTACGTGGGTGCCAACAGTGAGGTTGAGATGAAGGAGAAGAAGGACCGCGTTGACGACGCTCTCTGCGCCACTCGCGCTGCCGTTGAGGAAGGTGTTGTTGCCGGAGGCGGCACGACATACATCCGCGCCCTCGACGCCCTGAAGGACGTGAAGGGTGACAATGCCGACGAGCAGACAGGTATCAACATCGTGGTTCGCGCCATCGAGGAGCCTCTGCGCCAGATTGTTGCCAACGCCGGTGGCGAGGGTGCAGTGGTAGTGCAGAAGGTGCGCGAGGGCGAAGGTGACTTCGGTTACAATGCCCGCACAGATGTCTTCGAGGACCTGCGCAAGGCTGGTGTGATTGACCCTGCCAAGGTGGCTCGCGTAGCTCTTGAGAACGCAGCTTCAATCGCCGGAATGTTCCTCACCACCGAGTGCCTCATCGTTGACAAACCCGAGGAGAATCCCGCTCCCATGGGAGGTGCTCCGGGCATGGGCGGAATGATGTAAAAAGGTCATATATTGCAAAGTCGATATAGCAAAAGCGGGGGCTGCCTGAATAAAATTAGGCAGTCCCCGTGTATTTTTTACACTTTTTAATCATTTTCTTTTGGAAATATTTGGAGATTAGCGGATTAATCAGTAATTTTGCACCCGAAAATACGCATTAGATAATTTAACTGTTCAATTTTGATTGAAGATTCCGTGAGGAATACAAAAGATATTTTTTTGATTTGTTTTAGTAGATTAGTTTTTAAGTAGTTTGTTTTTTGGAGATCGGTCGCCGTGAGGCAACCGATTTTTTTTTG
>JBJEAV010000313.1:0-1884 GCA_051869395.1 Prevotella sp. | reverse complement strand
GTAACTACTCAGGTACCCCTATCCTGACTGTTAACCGAAGGTGGCGCGGGGCTTTCGCCTCCTTGATATAAATTATTTCAAATTTTTTCACCGCTTCACATATTCATCTTTCAAACCGTTAAAAATTAGTCGATTGGAGCCATTCTGGGAGCCTTATACGGCCCGGGATAACTCTCTGTTTGGACCTCCGAACAAGAAGGTACAAAGCTCGCCAAATGGCTCGCAAATAGCCTTTAATCCATTGATATACAATTTGTTATATTTGGTAAAGTCGATTCTTTTTCTTATCTTCGTGGTATGGAAAAGGACTTTAATACAGGGCTTGTAAGAAGCCTCGAGATTGACCGGATAAAACTCACTCGCCGGCGCAAACAACTTCTTCGGGAAATGGGATATGCCGAGGATCTTGACTCGACGGAGATTGCTGAAAAGCTTCACGAGCAGGTCCTTGCAAATGATGTCCTTAATCGCAGCCTTGTCCGGAAGGACGAGGAGATTGAAAAATTGAAGGCTCGTATTGTTGAACTTGAGGCAGGCAATAAGCCTATCGTCAAGACCAGTGCCAATAGCAGTATACCTCCTTCGAAAAACCCAGTTGGCGTTCCCCATACGCAGTCCCAGCGCAAGTCCTCCGGAAGGAAGACCGGCGGACAAAAGGGGCACCCGGGAAGTACGAGGCTTCAGAGCGACAACGTCACCGCAACCGAGCGCTGGTATCCCGCTGCGGTATGCCCTGTCTGTGGAAAACCTCTTGATATGGACTCTGCTACCATATCTGCCAGAAGACAGGAGGTTGACATTCCTCTCCCGATAGAGGCGAAGGTCATAGATCATCTTATGATGCAGGTAAAGTGCAGCTGTGGCCACTGCTGTAAGGGGCAGTTCCCGGAAACCGTGAATGCTCCGGTATCCTTCGGGCCCAACATTACGGCTCTCGTGTCCTATCTTAGCACATACCAGAACGTACCGTTCAAGCGTCTGACTCACCTTCTGGAGACCATCTTCGGTCTTCATATAAGCGAGGGGTCCGTGTCCAACATGCTGAACTCGATGAGGAAGTTCTCCAAGAAGCCCTATGAGATGATACGCCAGAAGGTAGCTGCCGGGAAAGTGGCCGGAGCGGACGAGACCGGAATCAACGTCAACGGCAAGAACAGTTGGCTCTGGGCCTTTCAGAACTCCGTTGCGACGTATCTCGCCTTTGACAGCAGCAGGGGCCACGGCGCCATCACAGAGAACTTTACCCCGAAGGAGCTGGGAGAAAAGGTGTGGGTGACCGACCGCTGGCCGGCATACTTCATGGGAGATGTCGGGATGGAGGACCACCAGATATGCATCGCCCACCTGCTGCGGAACCTTACATATACAATGCAGGCCTTCCCGGACGATGCGTGGAGTCTTGACATGCTTGACCTCCTGCGGGACTCCGTCCACCATCGGCATCAGGGAGATATCGGACTTGATATACGGAAGAAGATGGAAAAGCGGCTTGACGAACTTCTTGCAAGGCCTCCGGTCTACACCAAGACTGACGGCTCCGACACAGATCTGGACAAACTCAAGAAGGGCATTGCCAAACACAGGGACTATATCTTTACCTTTCTGACAAACCCCGATGTTCCGCCTACAAACAACGACAGCGAAAAGGCCCTCAGGCCCGCCAAGACTAAACTCAAGGTAAGTGGGTCCTTCCGCACGGAGGACGGGGCTCAGAACTACGCCACCGTTGCCTCCGTCATACAGACTGCGGTAAAGAACAAGCAGAATCCCTTCGAGGTCCTTCGAGTCATAGCGACTCTCGCGATGATGTAGTGTCTTTGACGAAATCATTACTTATCGATTGCCATGGCCTTTAGCTTATGGCCGGGGTACCTGAGTAGTTAC